>JAZSBX010000099.1:0-2568 GCA_045602605.1 Acutalibacteraceae bacterium | reverse complement strand
GCTGTGGAAAAAACGCCTGCCGCCGAATACTTAAGGCGGGTGTCCTCGTTAAGTAAAAACGAGATTTTATAATCTCCAATTCGCCTAATAATGTTGTGGCGCACAAGAGGTCGGTCGTTACCGCAGTTAGCCCCGTACCACTGGTCGCCGATGAAAAAGCGCTCGTTTATGCGGCTCTGCTCATAAAGTCCTTTTGTTCCCATAGAGGCTTTGAAATTATTAGCATTTTCATATTCTGTGAAAATTTGTTTTACTGTTTCCATTTTTACCTCCGTTTAAAAATGAAGCCGCCGCTTTTGCGGCGGGCTTTATTTTAGTCCTTTACATTCATTGTAATAACTTCGGATTTCTTAAAGATGCTGTCATACAAGGATACAACAACATAGAAATGAAGCACATCGCCAACTTCGTAATTCGTGCCGTTAATTATCAACTTAGCAGAGGTTTCGCCCGGAATGGCAACACCGTTTTCACCATTTTCATCGCACTCATACCACTGGTATCCATATTCCAGCGTGTCGGCATTTTCAACTTCAACCGCAACATATGCATTGGTAGCAGTTACAGAGAAGTTGGGGCCATAGTTATAATCATAACTAAATATCATTTCAGGCCCAAAGGCAGCCCAAACTGCATCAAGACCACTTTTCTTTACAAATACATCGTAATAAATGCGGTAGTCGAACTTGTATGCATCGGCATCAATGTTCTGTTCGGGGGTGAAAATACGCATATTTTCGGTCTTCTTAACAAGGTGCGCGCCCTTTTTGGGGCAAACGAGCATAAAAATATCCCTTGCGTTGTCGGTAGGTGCGAAACCGCCGGTCTCATCTTTAGCAAAGGTGTAGGCGGTTTTCATTCTCTCGTTAACAACGGGAATAATAGCAACGCCGTTTAAAGAGTTAACCTTTAAATTAACCTCGCCCTGCTTAAACTCGCTAACGGTGATAAAGCGTGAAAACTCCTCACTGTTCTGAAGCTGCGCATACATAACGCTGTCAACAAAGGCAACAAGCTCCTCATCGTAACCCACAACCGACTGAACATTTTGAATAAGTTTAGTGAGGGCTTTAAAGGGCTTATCAAATTCTGCTTCCACTATGTTACCCCTTGACTGCGCAAGACCTGCAAGCTTTGAAAGAACGTAGGCATCACACTCGGGAATAACCTTGGTTCTTACATACTCACCGAGAATTTTGCCCGCAAGATTTGCAATGCCGCTTTCATCCATATCCTCGCGGTCGATTTGAAGGGAACGGGCGCGGTCCATTTTCATAGTGTAAGAGGTGTTTGCAACACGAATAGCGCCGCGGCTAAAGCCTGTGTTGCGGTCGTAGTCTGCAAGACCCTGAAACTCAACATCGGGAATCATAACGGTCTTACCGCCCACGAACTTTGCGGTTAGGTTGTTATCGGCAAAAAAGCCGGTTGCGCTCTTTTGCGCAAACATTTTGTCAAGCTCGCCTGTGTAGGCAATTGCTGTTTCAATTGAATTGATTGACATTTTTCATTTTCCTTTCTTTTTTATCCCCACAGTGAACGCATAAATTCTTCACTTAAGGGGTTCATAATTCCTGAACAATCACGCTGATTGCCGAGGGTGTTTGTAAATTCGCCTATTCGGTCACTCAGCTCGCTGTTTTGCTGGCTGAGCCTTTGGTTTTCAAACATAAGATATTCATAAAGAAGCTCTGTGCCCTTTTGCTGAGCAGCATCGCGCACCTGCTTCGGCACACTCTCCTCATTTTCAAAATCGGGAAAATGCTCCTTTAAAAGTTCAAAACCCATAAGGCGGGGTTGCGGCTCGTTTGCAGCCGCATTTTTCTCTTTTTCTTCCATTTTTTCTCCTTTTGGGAAACTACTGAATTTCCCCGTTATAATTTAAAAAATTTTCAAGTGTTCTTTCGGCATCGGTTTTAACCACAGCGATTTTTTTACCCTCCTTTTTCTTAAAGGGCTTTAAACCTGCCGCAAAAAAACCTGCTAAAAATGCCGCTAAAAAGGTTACCGCAATGCAGTAAACAATCACGCTTCCCACCTCCCGAAAAGGTCGTTTCTCGTAACACCCACTGTGTTTTTTGGGGGACTGCTGAAAGAAGGCTCCTCCCTTTCTCTTTTCACATCCTCAAAGGCGTATCTGAGGGCATCCATAAGGTGGTTTTCGCTGTCTTTAGGGTAAAAATATCCGTTTTCCCCTCGGCGTGTGTCATAAACATAGGAATTCATTTCCCGCACCGTGTTTTTGCAGCGCTCATCAATGAAGATTTTAAATTCGTTTATTTTGGCAATTCCGTTTAAAATGCTGTCCCTGCCTTTAAGGCTCGGCACAATACGGGAAATTCCCATACGCTTTAAATCCTCATTGCTTTTAGGCTCGGCAGAATCGGCGCGAATTCGCTCTTTAGCATAACCCATTGCCTTAATGCGGTTTGCAATATCACAGTTAAGCATTCTGCGCTCGTAAAACTCGTCAAAAATATAAAGTGTGCGTTTCTTCGCATCAACCTTAACTGCAATAAATGCGGTGGGGTCGGTGGTGTAGCCGTAATCAAGGCCGAAATAGGCCTT
>JAZSBX010000098.1:0-3954 GCA_045602605.1 Acutalibacteraceae bacterium | reverse complement strand
AGGAGAATGATTTCACTTTCTGAAAGCAGAGCTCGGGCGATGGCAATTCGCTGAATTTGACCTTCAGATAAACCGCTTCCACGCTCGTTTATAACCGTATCAAGTCCGTTTGGAAGCTCGCTTATGAAATCGTAAGCCACGGACGTTTTTGCCGCAGAAATGATTTTTTCTTCACCGATGTCGCCTTTAAAAAATGTTATGTTATCTCTAATTGTGCCTGAAAGGAGCATATTACCCTGGGGAACAAAGGAGAAAAGCGGGCGGGTTGCTTCGTTTATTTCGGTACCGCTATCAAATTTAAGGGTTCCGTATTGCGGGGTCAAAAGGCCTAAAAGCAGTTTAAACAGCGTGCTTTTGCCCGAACCCGATTGGCCCACAAGTGCGGTTATGGTACCTCGCTCAATGTAAAAGCTTGAATCCTTAATAACATGGTTGTCCTTGTAGGAAAAATCGAGATTTTCGGCAACGATTTTTGTAAAGGATTTTTTGATTTTACCAAGCTTTTTGTCTTCAAGGGGCTTTCTCTCATCCTCCAAAGCCTCAATTTCCATAAGCCTTTCGGCAGAAGCAAGGGCGGAATAGTAAGAGGGGATAATACCAGTTGCACCCTGGAGAGGAGCCCTTATATTTGAAATAAGCTGTAAAAGACCCATCAGAGTTCCATAGGTTATGGCGGTGTTTAAATTTGCCGCGCCCCAGGTTAACGCACAGTAGTAGCAAAGGGAAAAGATGAGTGAAACCAGCACCGACACGGTCACACGCAGCAGTGAGCGCTTGAGCCTTAGCTTTCGATTTTCCTGCATATTTTCATCAAGCTTTCTAACAATAGCTCCGCCGCTTAAAAATGATTTTATAACCGTTAAATTCTCAAATGCTTCCTGCATAAAGCCTCGAACCGAAGAATCGGTGCGCTGACATTCCTTGTGCAGCTCCTTGAATTTTGCGCGAAAAATGCGGTTGCCCACATAAATCACTGCGCCAATGGGCAAAACCGTAAGGGCGACAAAGGGGCTTAAAATGTAAAGCGCAATAATGCAGGTTATAATTTTTGAAGTGAGTGAAACAACGCTTGGAACAATGTTAACAGAGCCTGTTACCACAGTCTCAACATCGTTTGTCAGCCTGTTTACAAGGTCCCCCGAATGAAAGGCGGAAATTTCAGAATGCTTTTTCTTTAAAACAGCAGGGAAAAGCACCTTTTTATAGGTTATGCTTAAATCAATGTGGGTTTTGTTTTTAAGAATGGAGGCTAAAAACATTGCCACAAAGTGGGTTAGAATTACCCCAAAAAGAAGGAAAATGCTGTTAACAAGATTTCCTTCCATATCACCTGTGGCAATATCAATAACATTTCTTGAAACAAGGGCAAGGCAAACGGTGGATACCGAGTTTATTGCCGATAAAATGCAGGTGATGATAACGGGTAAAATTGCGGATTTCGAATTTTTAAAAATCCACCTAAATGGGGCGGCTTTTACATTACTGTTCATTAAGCAATCCGTTCTCTCTTAATTTATTTAAAAATTTATCAATATCGTTTTCGGCCGTAGCTTTGTCAACATCATATTCGGCCCTTAATTTTTCCATAAGCTGCTCCTTTGTTACATCCTCTTTTTCGAGAATGGCCCAAAGAAAGGCGGCTGTTTCGTTAAGGGTTATGGCACGGTTAAAATCGAAAGCCTTTTTGCCCATTGGCATAACAATGCTTTGGTTTGCAACCTTTCTTAAAAGAAAGCCCTCTGCGATTTTCATAGGTTTTACCTCGCTGTGACAATATATTTATTAAATTATACAATGAAACAAAAACTATTGCAAGAGCGAGAAATTTTGAGTATAATATAATTAGTAAAATTTAGTAAATTCAGGAGAAAAATTATGGACACTTTTTTTGAACAAATCGTTGCAATGAGAAAGGGGGCAAAATCAGTTGTTCTCATTGCTTTAATTCTTGTTGCGACACTGGTTGTCGGCGCGGCCCTTATGATTTTATCGATTTCTCAAATATCCCTTGCAGGTATTATTTTTCTTGCCATTGCAGGTGTTTTTTACGGTGCCTATCGCCTTATTGCCCTTTTGAACGTTGAATACGAATATATTTTGACCAACGGCGAAATGGATATTGATAAAATCACAAACCGCAGTTCAAGAAAAAGACAAATAACCTTTAGTTTAAAGGATGTTTTAAGAATTGAAAAATACGATTTTTCAAACCCCGTTGTGGTCCAGGGCGCAAAAACCGAGGTCTACTGCAACAAGGGTGATGAAAACGCTTGCTTTGTGCTTATCGACCATAAAAGCCATGGCAAAACCATAGTGGTCTTTTCTCCGAATGACAGAATGCGACAGGGAATGAGTGGATTTATTCCCCGAATTATAGGCGGCGATTTCTTTAAAAAATAATTTTTAAAGGGTGGTTTAAATGAAGGTATTCACCTCTTTGCAAATTAAAAACATTGAAGATGCTACCGTGCTTCGCGGCATTTCAAAGCTTCGTTTAATGGAAAATGCGGGCTCTGCCGCCGCCAGAGTTATAAGAGAAAAATTTGATATAACCTCCAAAAAAACAGTGGTGGTGGCAGGTTGCGGTAACAACGGCGGCGATGGCTTTGTGGTTGCCCGCAAGCTTTATGAAAACGGCGGTAACGTTGAGGTAATTCGCCTTTTAGGACTGCCCCAAAGCGAAAACGCCTCGGCAATGTGCAAAAAGCTTATGGAAACGGGCGTGCCCATTCACGATTATTTCGACAATATGGCAATGTCAAAAGCCCTTCTTAAAAGCGCCGATATTATTGTTGATGCGGTTTTCGGTATAGGTTTAAATCGGGCGCCCGATGCCTCGGTTTCAGAGGCCTTTTCCTTCATTTCATCCCTTCCTGCCTTCCGCGTTGCCATTGATGTTCCAAGCGGTGTTTATACCGACAGCGCAAGGGCGCATACCGCCGTTATAAAGGCCGATTTAACGGTCAGCTTTATCGGTTTCAAATTTTGCCACATTTTGCCGCCTGCCTCCTCCTTTTGCGGTGAGGTGGTAAACTGCGCTATCGGTGTGGCTGATGACGTTCTGGATTATATTGAAGGCTGCCCCGAAACAATAGAGGCAAACTTCGTTTTTAAAAGGGATAAAAACTCACACAAGGGAACCTTTGGCAAGGCTTTGCTTGTAACCGGCTCTTATGGTATGGCAGGCGCCGCCGTTTTAAGCCTTAAGGCAGCCCTGCGCTCAGGCGTTGGTCTCGGCGTTTGCGCTCTGCCCGAAAAAATTTATCCCATTGTGGCGGCAGGCGTGCCCGAGGCGGTTTATATTCCTTGTCCCACGAATGTGAACGGCGGTTTTGCCGCCAACACCTATTTCGCAATTAAAAACGCCATAGAGTCGGCCGACTGCATTCTTTTCGGATGCGGTGTAGGCAACACTAACGATACCGTAACCCTGCTTCGCGACATTTTAGAAAATGCGAAATGCCCCGTTATTATTGATGCCGATGGCATAAATGCCCTCTCCCGTAACATAGATATTATTAAACAGTCGGCAGTAAAAATCATTTTAACACCCCACCCGGCCGAAATGGCAAGGCTTTGTAAGGTAGGCACCGATGAAATAAATTCCGACAGAATTTATTTTGCCAAAAAACTTGCCCACGAATTCGGTGTCACCGTGGTATTAAAAGGCGCCAACACCATTGTTGCAACCGAGGATGAAAAGGTTTTCGTTAACCTTACGGGCAACCCCGGTATGGCAACGGGCGGCAGCGGTGATGTGCTGGGCGGAATGCTGGCAGGGCTTATTGCTTCGGGTGTTCTCCCCGAAAACGATGCCGTTTGTGCGGCGGTTTATCTCCACGGTTTGGCAGGGGATATGGCGGCGCAAAAACTGGGTGAGACCTCTCTTTTGCCAAGTGATATAATTGATAATTTGCCCACGCTGTTTAAAAACCTTGAAGGGTAGAGAAGCGG
>JAZSBX010000097.1:0-14275 GCA_045602605.1 Acutalibacteraceae bacterium | reverse complement strand
GCCAGCTTTAGAGCAGGTCCCGCCCCTGCCGATGCAGGTGAATTTACAAAACGTGCCTTTTTGAATAAAAAACTGGACCTTATTGAGGCCGAAAGCGTTATGGAGCTTATAAGCGCCTCGGGGGATAGTCAGTTAAGGCTTTTAAATGCCGCGCACACGGGTAAAACGAGCGCTAAAATAAACGCCGCCAAGGACACCCTTTTAAACGTTGCCGCCGCCATTGCCGTTAATGCCGATTATCCCGATGAGGACATTCCCGAGCTTGAGAAAAGCGTTCTTGAAGCCTCCTTAAAAGATATCTCCAATGCCCTTGACACCGCTATCTGCGAATATAACCTGGGAAAGGTTTTGCGCGAGGGCGTTAATACAGTTATTATTGGTCGCCCAAACGTTGGCAAATCAACCCTTATGAACCTGCTCTCACACACCAACCGTTCCATTGTCACCGATGTGGCAGGCACCACCCGTGACGTTATTGAGGACACCGTCAAAGTAGGTGATTTAACCCTTAATATTGCCGACACCGCAGGAATCAGAAACACTGCCGACACCGTTGAGGCGGTGGGTGTTTCCCTTGCAAGGCAGCGCATGGAGTCCGCGCAGCTTATTCTCGCCGTGTTTGACGGCTCCGACAGTTTAACCGATGATGACGTTGAAATTTTAAATGATATAAGGGGCAGAAACTGCCTTGTTGTCCTTAACAAATGCGATAAGGGCAGCGCCCTTTCCCCTGCCGATTTCGAGGGCTTTAATCTGGTCACCGTTTCGGCAAAGCTTGGAGAGGGTTTAAAGGCTCTTGAAGAAAAAATTTGTGATATTTGTTTAACCAAAAAACTTGATGCTTCCGCCGCCGTGCTAATCAGCGAGCGACAAAGAGACTGCGCCGCGCGGGCCAAGGAAAGCGTTGACGAAGCCCTTTCGGCACTGTCTATGGGGCTTACAGCCGATGCAGTTGGTGTTTGCATTGACGATGCCATTGCCGCCCTTTTAGAGCTTACGGGCGAAAGAGTTACAAACGAGGTTACTGATGAAATTTTCCGACATTTTTGTGTTGGTAAGTAAGAAGGTGTTTTTTTGAGTTATTTTGCAGGCAACTGCGATGTTGCCGTTATCGGAGCAGGTCACGCAGGCATTGAGGCAGCCCTCGCCGCCGCAAGGCTTGGCGCCGAAACCCTTATTTTTACAATAAATCTTGATACTGTCGGCAACCTGCCCTGCAACCCATCAATCGGTGGAACTGCAAAGGGACATCTTGTTCGCGAAATTGATGCTTTAGGTGGCGAAATGGGCGTTGCCGCTGATAAAACCACCCTCCAAAGCCGTATGCTTAATTTAGGCAAGGGCCCCGCCGTTCACTCTTTGCGCGCGCAAATTGACCGCCGCGCCTACAGCGGTTATATGAAGGGCACCCTGGAAAGGCAGGAAAACCTTTGCATAAAGCAGGCCGAGGTTGTTTCCTTAAAGCAGGAGAAGAACTGCTGGGTTATTGAAACCAAGCTTGGCGCAGTTTACAACTGCAAAACCGTTATTTTAGCCACGGGCACCTATTTAAAGGGTAAAATTTATGTTGGCGAAGTGAGTTTCGATTCGGGTCCCGATGGCACCTTCCCTGCTAATGAGCTTTCAAAATCCCTTTTAGAACTTAATTTACCCCTGCGCCGCTTTAAAACGGGCACACCTGCAAGGGTGCTTAAAAACAGCATTGATTTTTCGAAACTCGAAGTGCAGGAGGGGGATGAAAAGGTTGTCCCCTTCAGCTACCGCACCAAGGTTTTGCCCGAAAACAGCGTTGTTTGTCACATTGGTTACACAAACGATGAAACCAAATCGGTAATTCTCGATAACCTCCATCGCTCCCCCCTGTTTTCAGGAAAAATCGAGGGTGTTGGGCCTCGTTACTGTCCAAGCATAGAGGACAAAATTGTCCGTTTTGCCGATAAACCCCGCCATCAGCTGTTCATTGAGCCCTGCGGTGCCGACACAGATGAAATGTATCTTCAGGGTATGTCATCTTCCCTGCCGGAAGACGTGCAAATCGCATTCTACCGCACTATTGCAGGCCTTGAGAATATGAAAATTGTCCGCAACGCCTATGCCATTGAGTATGACTGCATAGACCCCGTTGCCTTAAATCCAACTCTCGAATTCATTGATTTCCCCGGCCTTTTCGGGGCTGGTCAGTTTAACGGCTCCTCGGGCTATGAGGAAGCCGCCGCGCAGGGACTAATTGCCGGCATAAATGCCGCCCATAAGGTGCTTTCCCGTGAACCCTTCACCCTTTCCCGCGCATCTTCCTACATCGGCACACTTATTGATGACCTTGTGACAAAGGGCTGCTCCGACCCCTACCGAATGATGACCTCACGCTCGGAATACCGCCTGATTTTAAGGCAGGATAATGCCGATGAGCGCCTTATGCCCTTGGGCCGAAAATTGGGTCTTATTGATGATGAAACATTTAAGGAATTTGAAGAAAAAATTGTCCTAAAAGAGGCTGAAATTGACCGCCTTAATAAAACCTTTGTAGCCCCTAGTGAAGCTTTAAACCAACTGCTCGTTTCGGTTGGAACAGCGCCTCTTGACACGGGCTGTCGCCTTGCCGACCTTGTTAAAAGACCGCAACTGACCTACCAAATGCTGACCCCCTTTGATGAGGACAGGCCAAACCTTTCCGATGAAATTTGCCAAAAGGTGCAAACCGAAATTAAATATGAGGGTTACATTGTCCGCCAGCAGGCGCAGGTCAATGAAATGTTGCGGCTTGAAAGCAAACTTATCCCTGCAAATATAAATTATAGTGATGTTTATGGCCTCCGCCTTGAAGCCATAGAAAAACTCGAAAAGGTGCGCCCCGATAACATTGGCCGCGCCTCCCGCATTTCGGGCGTTTCCCCTGCGGATATTTCCGTTTTGCTGATTTACCTTGAAAAGGAGAAAAATAATGGTTGATTTTCCCCTTGAACTGCTTAAAAATTCCCCTATTTCTTTGGATGAAAAGGCCCTCGAAAGGCTTAATATTTACGGCAACCTGCTCATAGAGTGGAACGAAAAAATGAACCTCACCGCCATCACAAACCCTGCCGATGTGGTTATTAAGCATTTTCTCGACTCTCTGACCTTTTTCGAGGCTGTAAACCCCCCGAAAAACGCCAAAATCATTGATGTCGGCACAGGCGCAGGCTTCCCGGGAATGGTGCTTAAAATTGCCCGCCCCGATTTGCAAATAACCCTGCTCGATTCACTCAATAAACGCCTTATCTTTTTAAAAGACGTTGCCGAAAAAACGGGTCTCCAATTAGAGATTATCCACGCCCGCGCCGAGGAGGGCGGCAAAAAGGCTCAGCTTCGCGAAAGGTTTGATTTTGCCTGCGCCAGAGCCGTTGCGCCCCTAAACGTTTTGCTTGAATACTGCACACCTTTTGTCAAAACAGGCGGTTCCTTCGTGGCAATGAAGGGCCCTGCCGTTTTAGATGAAATTGAGGCTGCAAAAAATGCGGCAAGGCTTTTAAACGTTAAACTTGAAAACAAAACCCATCTAACCCTTGAGGGAACCGATGAAAGATTTATCGTGGAATACAAAAAGTTATCGCAAACTCCGCCAAAATTCCCACGAATAAGCGCCAAAATCTCAAAAACGCCGCTTTAAAACGGCGTCTTTTGTTTTTTTAAGCCCCTTTTTAGCAACCGCTTTTTATGGACAAGCAGCCCATTTCGTGTGATAATTAAGGCACAGTGAGGGAGGCGAAAGAAATGAAGCTAAAAAGCAAAAAGGTTATAATGCTTCGCCCCGAGGAAATTCTTTCAAATGTTTTAGGTCCAAGAACCGTTTTCGATTCCTATGAGCTGGCGGCTCTGGGAGAGAGCATAAAGGCCAACGGCATAATTCAGCCTCTCACTGTCCGTAAAAACTCCGATAAGCTTTATGAGCTTATCGCGGGTGAAAGGCGATTGCGCGCCGCGGTGGCGGTTGGCATAAAGCGTGTCCCCTGCGTTTTGTGTGAGGCAGACCCCTGCCAAAGCGCGCTTATCGCCCTGATTGAAAACCTTCAGCGCTGTGATTTAACCTTTTTTGAGGAAGCCGAAGCGGTACAAAAGGCAATCAGTATCTTTGGTCTTGACAGGGTGAGCCTTTGTGAAAGTCTTGGCATTGCCCAGTCAACCCTTTCAAATAAACTCCGCCTTTTAAAACTTTCAACGGAAATCCGTGAAAGAATTTTAAAAGCGGGCCTTACCGAACGCCACGCAAGGGCGCTGTTGAGCCTCGATGAAGAAAAAAGAGATGAAGCGCTGGACGCTATAATTGCCCGAGACTTGAGCATTAAGGAAACCGATGCCTTTGTGGGTTCCCTGCTTAATCCCCCCGAAAACGAGGCGGCTGAAAGCGCACCTTTAAGAAAACGGGCTGTGGGTGATTTGCGCCTTTTCACAAACAGCCTTAACAAACTTGTTAATTCAATGCAGGACCTGGGAATTCAGGCCGTTTCCCGCAAAAAGGAAAGCGACACCCACATTGAATACACCATTAAAATCAGCAAAGCATCCCTTGAAAGTAAAAGCGTTCCCTACCAAATGCGAATTTGCTGATTTATAAAAATACCCATCCCATATTCATCCCCATAAAAGTCGGAAGCCGCAGGAGTTTTTTCTGCGGCTTTCGGCTTTTATAAATTTTTATAAAAAAATGCGCGAAAAAACTTGAAAAAAATACTAAAATTGGATATAATAATTATTTGTTAAAGGGCACGGCCTTTGCCGCCCTTAAGAAAGGATAAATTTTTATGGAAAACAAAGAACGCAGAGTCGGCACGGTGTCCCGCGGTATCCGTTGTCCCATCATTCGTGAAGGCGATAACCTTGCCGCCATTGTTTGTGACAGTGTTTTAGAAGCAGCCGAAATTGAGGGCTTCTCACTTAACGACCGCGATGTTGTTTCAGTCACCGAATCCATTGTTGCAAGAGCACAGGGCAACTATGCAAGTGTTGATGCCATTGCAGCCGATGTTAAAGCAAAGCTGGGCGGCGGCACCGTTGGTGTTATCTTCCCCATTTTGTCCCGTAACCGTTTTGCAATTTGTCTTCGCGGCATTGCAAAGGGCGCAAAAAAAATTGTTCTTATGCTGTCCTACCCCTCTGATGAGGTTGGCAACGAGCTTGTAAGCCTCGATAAAATTGATGCCGCAGGCGTTAATCCCTACAGCGATGTTCTCACTTTAGAAAAATACCGTGAGCTTTTCGGTGTTAACAAGCACCCCTTCACGGGCATTGACTACGTTGAATACTATGGCAACCTCATTAAAGAAAGCGGCGCCGAGGTTCAGATTATTTTCGCAAATCAGGCAAAAGCAATTCTTGATTACGCCGACTGTGTTTTAACCTGCGATATCCACACAAGGGCCAGAACAAAGCGCATTTTAAAAGCGGCAGGCGCAAAGGCTGTCTGCGGTCTTGATGATATTTTGAACGCCCCCGTTAACGGTAGCGGTTATAATGAAAAATACGGACTTCTCGGCTCCAACAAATCCACCGAGGATACCATTAAGCTGTTCCCCAAAGAGTGCAAGGATTTGGTGCTTGATATCAGTAAGCGCCTTTTCGATGCCACAGGCAAGCACATTGAGGTTATGGTTTACGGTGACGGCGCGTTTAAAGACCCACAGGGCAAAATCTGGGAGCTTGCCGACCCCGTTGTCTCCCCTGCCTTCACCGATGGTCTTGTTGGCACCCCCAATGAGCTTAAGCTTAAATACCTTGCCGATAACGACTTTAAGGATTTATCGGGCGAGGAACTTAAAAAGGCTATTTCCGAAAGCATTAAAGCAAAGGACGGCAGTTCTCTGGTTGGCAATATGGCAGCCCAGGGCACCACACCCCGCCAGCTTACCGACCTTATTGGTTCCCTTTGCGATTTAACCAGCGGCTCAGGTGATAAAGGCACCCCTGTTGTTCTGGTTCAGGGTTACTTTGATAACTACACTAACTAATTTTTGGGAGGCAAATGAATTATGTATCTTGACACTAATGTCCGCCCCGAAAATATGGAGCGCATCACCACAAAAGAATTAGCAAACACTTTCATTGAGCAGGCAGTAAAAGAGGTTAGAGAGCAGGTTAAAGATAAAAAGATTCTTCTGGCCCTTTCGGGCGGTGTTGACTCCTCGGTTGTTGCCGCTTTGCTTATTAAGGCCGTAGGCAAACAGCTCACCTGCGTTCACGTTAACCACGGTTTAATGAGAAAGGGCGAAAGCGAACAGGTTATTGAAGTTTTCAAAAACGGCCTCGATGCTAACCTTGTTTACGTTGATGCAACCGACCGCTTTTTAGACCTTCTTAAAGGAGAGTCCGACCCCGAAAAGAAAAGAAAAATCATCGGCGGCGAGTTTATTAAGGTGTTCGATGAAGAATCTGCCAAGCTGGAAGGTATTTCATTTTTAGCCCAAGGCACAATTTATCCCGACATTCTTGAATCTGACGGCGTTAAGGCTCACCACAACGTAGGCGGCCTGCCTGAAGATATGGAAATGCAGCTTTGCGAGCCCGTTAAACTCCTTTTTAAGGATGAGGTTCGAATCGTTGGCGAAGCCCTTGGCCTTCCCCACGAAATGGTTTACCGCCAGCCCTTCCCAGGCCCCGGCCTCGGTGTTAGATGCCTCGGCGCTATAACGAGAGACAGACTCCACGCCTTAAGGGAAGCCGATGCAATTTTAAGGGAAGAATTTGACAAAAACGGCCTTGCCGAAAAGGTCTGGCAGTATTTCATTGCAATTCCCGATATGACCGCAGTGGGTGTTATTGACGGCAAACGCCTTGACGGTTGGTGCGCCGTTATCCGCGCAGTTAACACCACCGATGCTATGACTGCAACCATTGAGGAAATCCCCTATCCACTGCTTCACCACATTACAGCCCGCATCACAAGCGAGGTTAAGGGAATCAGCCGCGTTCTTATGGATATAACACCTAAACCCGTGGGCACTATTGAATTTGAATAATAGCAGTTGGCTTTTTTAGAGCTTGGAATTGCTTTATTCCAAGCTCTACTTTTCATTCATTGCATAAAATATCTATTAATTTTGCTTTTAAGGAAAAATAAAAATGGTTGAAATAAATAATATTTATTGTGCAGAGTGTGTTGACTTCATGCTAAATAACCTTGATGAAGAATGTATAGATTTAACCGTTACCTCGCCTCCTTATGATAATTTGCGAGATTATAACGGCTACACCTTTGACTATGAAGCAATAGCAAAAGCTTTATATCGTGTGACTAAAAAAGGTGGCGTTGTCGTTTGGGTTGTTGGCGATAAAATTATCAAAGGCAATAAGACTCTAACAAGTTTCAAACATGCTTTAGCTTTTCAATCTGCAGGGTTTAATGTACATGACATTATGATATATAAGAAAAAAAATACTCCCTTTATGCGTTCTAACGCATATACTAACTGTTATGAATTTATGTTTGTGTTTTCAAAAGGAAGCCCTAAAACATTTAATCCACTTAAGACAAAAACTGTCAGAAGTGGAGAGGAAATGCTTGTACATAACAAAAAATCAGATGGTATTAACAAGAAAACATTAGGAAAACTTAATGAAGAAAAAACTAAAACAAATATTTGGGAATATGCTGTAGGATTAGGTGGAACTACTAAAGATAAAATCGCCTTTAAACATCCCGCTGTGTTTCCTGAAAAATTAGCACAAGACCACATATTGAGTTGGTCAAATGAAGGTGACCTCATTTTTGACCCTATGAGTGGTAGTGGAACAACTTGCAAAATGGCATTTTTAAACAACAGGAGATATATCGCTTGTGAAATATCACAAGAATATGTAAATATCTCCCACGAAAGATTATTGCAATACACACAAAAATAATGAAAAAAGTCTTGGAAATCCAAGACTTTTTTCATTATTTTTGATGTTTTTTTAGATATCTTATTGCTTCTTTCATAACAGAAATATCATCTTTAAATCGTCCAAGCCCCGTATTACAGCTATCACATATCCAAGCGTTTGGCATACCAGTTTTATGATTGTGGTCAAGCACAACTTTACTAGTAATTCCTGGTATTGTTCGTTTTTTACATATTGGACATTCCCAAATAACCATATTAGGTTTCTTTTTTTCCCACTTTTTCCTAATTGCATCAGGAACATTCTTGCCGTCAATTAGATTTCTGCATTCATTGCAGGATGGTCTTCGTACAGTACGATTATTCTTACCATTTTGATTTTTTTGAAAATTATCTATAGGAAGTAACCTATTACATCTGTTACAAATTTTGTGAGAAAACTGATCGCCTGTTTCTTGTGGTACAAAAGATTTAAGTAATTCATTAGGGATTTCAATCAAAATCGGACAATTTGCAAATTGAACACTTGAGGTTGTCCCCTTTTTACCCTCAACAATTCCTATTTCATTTTCCTTTATAATATAACCATTACTCTGATATTCTCTTGTAATACATACAAAAGCTGCCATATTATCACCTTTCTTCTTTTAATAATAAATAAGCATCAATTTCAAGTGCATCAGCTATACGCTGAATGTTTTCTAAAGATATACTTCTGCGATAACATTCTATTGCACTTATATAAGTGCGATGCATACCACATTTATCAGCGAAAGCTTCTTGTGATATTCCTAAAGCAGTACGGTATCTCTTTAAGTTAGTTCCAAAAACTTTTATAATATCCATACTTGCAACCCTCCTAATTTTATATTATATTCAAAACGAATACTATAAGTCTACATACAATAAGTATCTTTCTAAAGGAGTGCTAAAGTGAACTTTAAAGACTTAAATAACTTTCTAGATAAAAGGGAAAAAGCGTTTTTTAATAGAAAATACAAAAAAATTTTGAACGAGTTATGATACAAAACCAAACTTATTGATATAAAATGGACAAGCGAAAAAAGAGAGATAAAAATCATTAAGGAATAGGCTAATCGAATCGAGATTGCCTTGTTTTGCATATATTAATCTTATATTAATAATTTAGATAAAAACCGTATGCTTCATATTTTCCGCCAGGGCAGAGTAAATAATCCAAACTCCGTTTTTTAAGGTAGATTTTCGCTCATACTTTGTTAAAATACTCGTTAATATAAATTAAATGTAAAAATAAAGCCCTCCTTGCCTAAAGGAGGGTGGCAGCCGTAGGCTGACGGGAGGATTATTAAACCGTCAACAATCCCCCAGTCAAAACCTTTGGTTTTGCCAGCCCCCTTTACACAAAGGGGCCTTTTCTCATATGTTAATTTTCATTGCTTGTGAATTGCGGGAATTTACTGTATAATAACTATGGTATTTAAGCGAAAGGGGCGGTCTTATGCTCGGTGAAAAAATTAAAACGCTTCGCGCCCAAAAGGGGCTCTCACAGGCAGAACTTGCCACACGGCTAGACGTGGTGCGGCAGACAATTTCCAAATGGGAAAAGGAACTGTCCCTGCCCGATTCCGATATGCTGGTTAAAATAGCGGAGGTGTTCGGCACAACTGTTAGCGAATTAGTGGGCGAAGAAACCAAATCGGAAGAAACACAAATTAAAAAGCCCCGCAGGCTTAAAACGTGGGAAATTGTACTTTTAGCCCTGGGCTCTCCTCTTTGGATTTCCCTTTTAATTGCCGCATTGGCCATAATCCTCTCGCTTTACATATCCCTGTGGGCTGTAATTATTTTATTGTGGGCAGTGTTTGCTTCACTTATGGGCTGTTCTATCGGCGGTGTGCTGGCGTGTGTCGCTTTTATCATAGGCGGTAACGGTCCATCGTGCCTTGCTGTGCTGGCCGCAGGTTTTGTATGCGCAGGCCTTGCCATCTTTATGTTTTACGGTTGCAAAGCAGTGACAAAACATATTTTTGTGCTTACAAAGAAAACGGCAATATGGACGAAAAATCGGATTAAGGCAAGAGGGTGGGCATAATGAAAACAAAAGTATGGTTTATTACAGCGACCTGCCTTGTGCTTATGGGTTGCCTTCTCTTTGCAGGTGTAATGACGGCGCTCAAATGGGATTTTATGAAGCTGGCTACGGTTAATTACGAAACAAATACTTATGAAATCACCGAATTCTTTGACAGCATATCTATAAACGGCGATACCGCTGACATTATATTCTTGCCGGCGCACGATGGCAAGTGCAAGGTTGTGTGCTACGAAAAAGAAAAGTCAAAATATTCGGTGGCGGTGGAAAACAACACACTTTTGGTTAAACTGATTGACAAAAAAACAGCATATAATTTCATTGAACATATCGGTCTTAACTTTAGCACACCAAAAATAACGGTTTATCTTCCTAATATGTTATACGCTTCGCTTCACATTGATGAAATCACAGGAAACATTGAAATCCCAAAGGTTTTTGATTTTAACAATGTGGATATCTCATTAAGCACGGGTGACGTTGCTTTTTATGCCTCCGGTTCCGAGATGGTTAAAATAAACACCACAACGGGTGATATCCGTGTGGAGTATATTTCTGCAGGCACACTTTTCCTTTCCGTTTCCACAGGTAATGTGACCGCCGAAAACGTAAACTGTGAGGGCGATTTTATTTTAAATGTGTCAACAGGCGATGCCGTTCTCAAAAACGTTAAGTGCAAAAATTTAACCTCTAAAGGAGGCACGGGTGACATATCCCTTTCAAACGTTATTGCCGCAGAAAAGTTTTCCGTTGAAAGAACCACGGGTGATATTAAACTTGAAAACAGCGATGCCACCGATATTTTCGCCGAAACCGATACAGGCAGCGTGCGCGGCTCAATTCTTTCGGAAAAGTTGTTTATCACCGAAACTAAAACGGGCAAAATAATCGTTCCCGAAACCACAAGGGGCGGTAAATGTGAAATTGAAACCTCAACGGGTGATATTATAATTGATATAACGCCTTAATTTAAGTACGGTATGCTTTTAATGTTATTGCAACCTCAACAACAGGCGTTGCTTGTGACAATACTGTTAAAGCAAATATAGAAAACAAAGTCCTTACCAACCAGGTAAGGACTTTGTTTTTTGAACAAGAATTATATAACATAAAAAATAATTGAAAAATACTGAAGCAAGCTTCCGATTACCACAAAAATATGGAATACCGAGTGCATATATGGCACCTTTTTTCCCAGGCCGTAAAGCACGGCGCCAACGGTGTAGGCAATGCCGCCTGCATGTAAAAAAATCAGTCCGTTTGTGTTGAGGGAAGCAATGGTTACCTTTGAACCCGCAACGATGCACCAGCCCATTAAGATATAACACACCATTGAAAATTTTGAATATTTCTTTAAATCAATGGCGGTAAGCGTTGCCGCTAAAACCGCCAGCCCCCAGACAAAGGCCAGCAGTCCCCAAGCCCAAACGGGCGAAACCGTGCGCATGGAGCACAGTAAAATGGGGGTGTAGGTGCCTGCAATAAGAAGATAAATTGTACAATGGTCAATAACCTGCATAACCTTTTTTGCCATCTGGCAGGTAAGGCCGTGATAAACGCTTGACACAGCGTAAAGCACCACCATTGAGCCGCCGTAAATCGCCGAGGTTACAACCCCCCACACATTAGCATTTATGGCTGATTTCAGCACACAGGTCACAAGAACAATTATACCAAGCGCGCCACCCACAATGTGGGTTACCATATTAAAAATTTCCTCGCCCTTTGTGTAATCGGGCAAAACCCTGTATTTAAGTTTAGTGCGCGTCAATTAAATCACCTGTTTTCGCCGATAAAGAAAATTGCCAAGGTACCGGGACCTGCGTGAGCGCCGATAACGGGACCGATGTCGGCAATGTAGTCAACGTCAACCTTGTATTTTTCGCCAAGCATTTTAACAAGCAACTGCGCATCATCCATACAGTCTGCCTGACAAAGGAACACCTTTTTCACAGCATTCTTTTTGGCAAGCTCGCCATACTTATCAGCCAAAGCCTCAATGGCGGCCTTTCTGCCGCGCACCTTACCGCGGGAAATGAGATGTCCCTCATCATCCATGTGCAAAATAGGCTTAATGCCGAGCACACTGCCAACAAGAGCAACGGTGGGGCTGATTCTGCCGCCACGCTTTAAATACACCAAATCATCAACCGTAAACCAGTGGCACATATTGGGAACAAGACGCTGAACATACTCGGCTACCTGCTCAATGGAAGCGCCCTTTTCCTTTTCCAGAACCGCCAAATAAACAAGCAGTCCCTGACCGGCAGAAGCGCACAAGGTATCAATGGTAATAATTTTGCGCTGGGGGTATTTTTCACGAAGTTCCTCCGCTGCCATTCTGGCACAGTTAAAGGTAGCGCTGAGTCCCGAAGAAAAACCAAGGTAAAGCAAATCCTTGCCTTCCTTTAAAATAGGCTCAAAACAGCTTAAAAAGGTGTCGGTGTTAATTGCCGAGGTTTTAGCCACCGCGCCGCCGCGCATCTTTTCATAAAAATCGTGGGGCGACAAATCATAATTTGAATATTCCTTATCCTCGCCTGCAATAGTAAACGAAAGTGAACAGTAAGCCACGTTCCAGCTTTTAAGTTTTTCCTGGCTTATGTCACAGGCGGAATCGGTAAAAATAACATAATCGCTCATTGAATTTTTCTCCTTATTTTTTATAATCGCAATGTTTCGCGGTTACCTTATCAGTATATTTTGCAGGCTGAAATAATTCAACCTACTCCCTATCCTTCATTCTATACCACTGTAGAACGGGCGGTAGAAACCGTTTTTTTGTTCTACTCACGGTAGAATTTGCGCTTTTTTATTGATTTTCGGTAGAATTTGTGATAAAATGATTAAAATATTCAATTTAAGAGGTCCTTTTATGGCTGATATTAAAAAAATTGTAGCAGCAAATATTTGCGCCCTTCGGCAAGATAAAGAGTTAACCCAGCTTGAACTTGCAACAAAGCTTAATTATTCCGACAAGGCCGTTTCAAAGTGGGAAAGAGGCGAGTCCCTTCCCGACCTTTCGGTGCTGATTGAAATTGCAAATCTTTTTGGCGTTACTCTTGATTATCTTGTAAGCGAAAAGCACGAAACAGCGCCCGCCGTTACGCCCATGGGCAGGAAAACGAAAAATCACGGCTTTATAACAGGAATGGCAATAATTCTCGTTTGGCTTGTTGCGGCGCTTATTTTTATGATTTTGGACAGCGTTCCCACCGAAATCCCTAATTATTGGTTGACCTTTGTCTACGCCACCCCCGTTACGATGATTGTTTGGCTTATTTTTAACACCATCTGGTTTAACAGACAACGCAATTTCCTCATCGTTTCCTTTTTAATGTGGCTGACCCTTTTAAGCATTTTTTTAACCCTGCTGATTTGCGGTTATAACATTTGGTTGCTTTTTGCTCTGGGAATTCCCGGTCAAATTATAATTATTATGTGGTCAAGGCTCAAATTTAAATCAGAAAAGTAAAAAAAGCGTTTAGCAGTTGCTAAACGCTTTTTTAATTTATTTCATTTTATTCATTGGGTTCCACTTCCCCGTTGAAAAGGAAATGATAAATAGTAGACAAAGTGTTAAATTGTGCGCCACCATACAGCCCCAGGCGCTTATAAGTCCAAGACCTAAAATTTGCGTGCAAACGAAGGTGCCCGCAATTCTTATGCCCCACATTGTTAAGATGTTATAAATAAACGGGGGTTTTGTGTTGCCGATTCCCTGCATCATACCCTCCGCCACAATCGTAAACCCGAAAAGCGGTTCGGAAAGCGCCACCATTTGAAGCACGGCAGTGCTGAGCTTTACAACCTCATCACTGCTTGAAAACAGCATTGAAAGAGGTCTTGCGCCAAGGAAAAGCGCCGCGCCCGAAATCATCATAAGCCCGATTTCAATGGGAATAAGCATTTTGCAAAGGGATTTCATTTTGTCTTTGTCCCCTGCGCCGTAGACATTGCCTGCAAGGGTTGCGGCGGCAGTTTGCATTCCGTAACCGGGAATGTAGAAAAGCGATTCCACCGTGTTTGCCACCGTGTGGGCGGCCATTGCCACCGAGCCTACCGAGTTAACCATTGCGGCAAACACAACGTAGCCCAGTGACGTGCCAAACCTTTGGAAAAGATTGGGCACCGAAATTTTAAAGCAAGGAATAAGCAGTTTTAAATTAGGTTTAAAACTTTGCCCTTTAGGGGAAATTTCTTTGTGCCTTAAAAGCGAAACGGTGAGCAAAACACCACCAAGGATGAAGGCAACAGCCGATGCAAGGGCGGCGCCCAAAACGCCGAAACCAAGCCCTAAAACCTTGAATGTGGCGCCGAAAAGGCTCACCTGCCGCGTTTCGTAGATAAA
>JAZSBX010000096.1:0-2912 GCA_045602605.1 Acutalibacteraceae bacterium | reverse complement strand
AACTCTTTTATCGTTACTCAGGATATGGCAAAGGGAATGCGCGCATCGAGTTATTTTTTGGGCGCGTTACTTGGCCGCATGCAACACGCCAGAGTTGCCCCTCCGGGAGGCTGTGATTTCGGTGTTCGCCCCATTGACCAGCACATTAAGGGCTTTGAGGCGCTGGGCGCTAAAGTCACCATTGAAAACGGAATGGTTGATGCCAAGGCAACCCGACTTGGCGGCTGCTCAATTTATCTTGATGTTGTGTCGGTAGGCGCCACCATTAACATTATGCTTGCGGCAACCAAGGTCAGAGGTATGACGGTGATTGAAAACGCCGCCAGAGAGCCCCACATTGTTGACCTTGCCAACTTTTTAAACTCTATGGGCGCCAACATTATGGGCGCAGGAACCAACATTATTAAAATTCGCGGCGTTGAACGCCTTGAGGGCACCGCCTACAGCATTATTCCCGACCAGATTGAGGCGGGAACCTACCTTGCGGCGGCTGCGGCAACCAAGGGTGACGTGACCATTACCAACGTTACACCGAAGCACCTTGAATCGATTTTATCAAAGCTTTCGGAAATGGGCGCCGAAATTGAGCAGTTTGATGAGGCTGTCAGGATTAAAATGGACAAGCGGCCGAGGCGCTGCAACGTTAAGACAATGCCCCACCCGGGTTTTCCCACCGATATGCAACCGCAGATTGCTACAATGCTTACCCTTTGTGAAGGCACAAGCATTGTAACCGAAGGCGTGTGGGACAACCGCTTCCGTTACGTTGACCAATTAACCCTTATGGGCGCCGATATTCAGGTGGATGGCAAGATGGCGGTTATCACAGGCGTTGAAAAGCTAATAAGCGCTCCCGTTAAGGCCACCGACCTTCGTGCAGGCGCGGCAATGATAATTGCAGGCCTGATGGCTGAAGGCACCACTGAAATCACCGACATCGGCCACATTGACAGAGGCTATGAGGATGTTGTTGAAAAGTTTTCATCTCTGGGCGGTGACATTAAAAGGGTTACTTATTTTGAAGGCGGAGAAATCCTTAAAGCGGAATAGTATATTATATATAATATGTAAGGGCGGACTTTGTTCGCCCTTTTTCCAAGTTGGCGAGAGTCGAACGCGTTACGCCTTCAAAACAAAAATTTCGGTAATAGTTTGCCTCAAAACTTGAAATACGCCGGTATTTCTGCGTTTTGTCGGCTTCCTCTGACACGAAAATTTTAGTTTTGAAAGGTCGAAGAGTTTCTGCCAACGAATTTATTAAGCTTACGAAGCGTAATTTTGCCGCAAGGCTGCCGCCTTGCAAAAAAATACGCAAAGTTAGATGATTAAAGGCGGTGAGCGAAACCGTATCGGGTTTGACTCTCGCCAACTTAAAGAGGTATTTGATTTATGGCTAAACTTTGTTCACTGTTTAGCGGCAGTGACGGAAACTGTACATACATAAGCGCCAGAGGCACGGCTTTTTTGGTGGATGCAGGGGTAAGCGCTAAAAGCATTTTAAACGCTCTGGAAAAAAGGGGCTATGACAAGGATGCTATAAAAGGTATTTTCATAACCCACGAACACACCGACCACGTGAAGGGACTTAAGATTTTGCTGAAAACCCTAAAGGTGCCTGTTTTTGCATCGGAAAAAACATTGGCCGCCCTTTATGAAAAGGAAATTTTAACCGAGGAACACACCGCCAAGGCCATTGACGGAAAATTCAAGGCAGAGGGTGTTTGTGTTACACGCTTTGCCACCAGCCACGACTGTGAGGGCTCCAGCGGTTACCGATTTGATTTAAGCGGCACCTGCTCGGTGGCGGTATGCACCGATTTAGGCTTTGTGAGTGAAACGGTGCTTGAAAACCTAAAGGGTTGTCGCGGCGTGGTTATTGAATCCAACCACGATTTAAAGATGCTTCGTGACGGGCCCTACCCCCACGAACTGAAACTTCGCGTAGGGTCTGACTGCGGTCATCTTTCAAACAATGCCTGCGCGGCAGTTTTGCCCGCACTTTTTGAAAGCGGCACCACCTACTTTATTTTAGGCCACATAAGCCGCCAAAACAACACCCACGCCCTTGCCATTTCCTGCGCCAAGGCCGCCCTTATGGATATGGGCGCAGTTGCAGGGGAGGATTATGCCATTTTCTGCGCAGGGCAATACGGCTGTGAGGAGGTTGCGCTGTGATTAAGGTGACTTTAATTACTCTCGGCGGTTTAAAGGAAAAGTTTTTCATTGAAGCGGCAAAGGAATATGAAAAGCGGCTTTCCCGTTTTTGCGAACTTAAAACGGTGGAGATAAATCCCGTGAGCCTGCCTGATAAACCATCACGCTCACAAATTGAAAACGCGCTTTTGGCCGAGGCGGCGCTCATTGAAAAGAAAATCCCTCAAAATGCCGAGGTTTTTGCCCTGTGCATTGAGGGCAAGCAGGTTTCAAGCGAGGAGTTAAGCGAAAGGCTTTGCGACATTGCCGATTTGGGCACGGGAAACATCGTATTTATAATAGGCAGTTCTTACGGGCTTCACGATAAGATAAAGAACCTTGCAAAGTTTCGCCTTTCAATGTCCAAAATGACCTTCCCCCACAAGCTTGCCCGCGTTATGCTTTTAGAGCAAATTTATAGAGCATTTATGATAAGTTCGGGCGGAGAATACCACAAGTAAACACGAATAATTCGAACCTGATTTTAGAGGTGAGATTTTCGACTTTGCTTTGTTAAAATACTCGTTAATCCAAAAGGATTAACTGCGTTTTGTGCCTCGCACAGCCAAAAATCTCATTCCTATAAAATTCTGCGACCTAAAATTAGCAGAATTTCGTGTGATTTTTGGTGCGAAAGAGTTCGTAAGGCTAACGCCTACGAAGGATGACAAACCGAAAAGTGCCGAAATTATGCCATTTTAGGCAGGTTCGGAGTATTC
>JAZSBX010000095.1:0-17262 GCA_045602605.1 Acutalibacteraceae bacterium | reverse complement strand
TTTAAAAGTGGGTCTTTATCCTTTTAATGTACTTAATAATTTGCTTTATGTTGAAATAAGCAATTAAGCCTCAGCAATAGCATCTACAGGGCAACCGCTTGCGCAAGAACCGCAATCGCAGCACTTGTCGGCATCGATTACATAACGCTCATCACCCTCAGAGATAGCTTCAACAGGGCAACTAGCTGCACATGCACCACAGCTGATGCATTCCTCAGAAATTACATATGCCATTCCAAATACACCTCCACAGAGTTTCTATGGTTATTGTATCATATATTTCAAAAAAAGCAAGTATTTTTTATGTTTTGACAGTTTATGACAACAACTTTATATCACATTATGGGAATAAGGAGGGTTTTTGAAGCAGGCAAAAGGTTTTCGGTCAGCTCGTTGATTTGCATTATTTCATCAACCGAACCGTTATATTTCCTTGCAATATCCCAGATTTTCTCCCCTGCCTCGGCAAAATAAACCACCGTTGCGGCGCAAATTTCTCTTGCCGATTCCTTACCCGAAGACGGAACTATATCCACAACAATGGGCATTTTACACTGTTCATAAATTCCACCTGTGATTTTAAGCTCGACCCTGATTTCCACCGTGCTTTCACCCGTTATTGTGTAGGCGCAGGAAACGGCCTCAACCTGCGGGTTTGTGTAAACCTTTTCGCTTAAATTCTCGGCCGTGACGCAGTGTTCAAATTCCATTGGCTTTTCGCCGAAAAATGCGTTACCGTTTGTGTCATACAAAAGCATAAAGGCTTTTAAGGTGCCGCTTACCACCATATTATTTCCGCTGAAATGGCTGTTAACTGCCCCCACCTCACACCAAAGGTCAACAACGCTTCCTATTCCGCTATCCTTAAAATCGGTTTGGGCGGTGCAAATAAGGGTTTCGTTATAACTGCAGCAAATCTTTTCAAATTCAATTTCGGTGTATTTCGCCTCGCTGTCACCCCTGACAGAATAGGCATCGAGTATAACGGGAACATCATCCTGACAAAAACACTCCCCCGTTACAATTAACTTTGCATCAACACTAAACAGGCGCACCTGCCCTGAGGGCATCGTTTTGGGTTTAACCTCAAAATAAGCCACCTGAACATCTGCCGAGCATTTGCAGTCCTCATTTACATCATCAATATCAAGCACCTGGCTAAAAGGAATGGCGCTTCTGGTCATAACAGGCCTGCAGTCGGTGCCTGTGTACAAAACACACACCTGCAGTTCACCGCGAAGCAACACCTTACCGCTTATAATTTTCATATCGCTGATGCAGGGCGTGGCGCTTGTTCTGATTATCGATGTTATTTCGGGCTGTGTGTTGCCGATTTCAAATTCCTCGTCAACTATAAGCGCCTTTTCACAGTAGCCTTTGGAATTAAGCATTGGCGCGCTGCCCTTTAAAATCTGAATGTTCTTTTCATCCACATCGCAAACAACGTTGCTTCTTTTCTCACCCTTTGCCAAAACCTTTATTTCAATGGCGCCGTGAACATCCACCTTTCGCTGTGTCACGGCGCGGCAGTTACAGTAGGAACAGCAAACGCTGCTTTTAATTCTGGAATCGGCAGTAAGCCCGTTAATTTCCAAGGACTTTGTGAAGGGCACCAAATGGTCGAAGCTGTAAATTTTATTTTCCTTATCGCAATAAATCAGCCTTATTGTTACGTGACCGTCAATCATAACGTTTTGTCCGCTAATGCTTTTGGAATTTATGCGCGGAATAAAAATACATTTTAAAATTCTCTCAATTTCTCCGCAATAATCGGGAATTGTAAAATCAACGTCAATGGGATGTTCTGCGGAATGCTTCCCGATGACGTTATTGGCACACACCTGCGTTTTAAGCATTTTAATTTCCATTTTGGTTCGACTCCTTTTATACATTTTGTTCACTAAAATATATTAAAAAGCAGTCTTTTTTATTACCGATTTAAGAAAACCGTTCCCTTAAATTTTCATAAATTTCAACAATTTTAAAACGCATAACATAGTTTTGCGGATTACTTGCAATTTCGGCGCTGTCCTCACTTACGGCATCGCTGAGCTCGGCGCCGCTTGAAGCGATGCAAAGGCTTGGGTACATAACACACCACCAATTTTTACCCTTGGCCTGGCCAATTCTTATGTTTAATGCCTCATATTCCCCCGCAGGCAGGGAAAAAGTTTCGTAGTGGCGGGTATCGAAAAAGGCGGTGTCAATTTCAATTTCCACCTCATAATCCATTCCTGCCTCATTTATAACGCTTTTTGCGGCATTGTAAATTCTTTCCCTGTTCTCCTGCGCCGCCTTTTTGGCCGACTCAAGGTTTAAACACCTATCATAAATATCTCCTGTCTCATTTATAACGGCATCGCGGACCTTTAGCTTTAATGCCTGGTCAAACTCGCTGTCGGAATTGGCAATTATGTGGAGTCTGAAAACGTTTTGCCGCAGTTCCTCACAACGAGCCTCAAAGCTTGATAGACTCATCAAAATGCTAACGACCAGGGCCAAGGCTACGGCCAAATTTATTTCTTTTTTATGTTTTAACAAAAAAATCACCTCTGCCACAATTCTTGGCAGAGGTTTTTTATTTTATTCAAATATGCTGGAAGATTTTGCAGGGGCGCACAAATAGGCCTCGATTTTTTCAGCCCTTAAAATCTCTAATGCTCTTTGCGCATCCGCCTTTTCCTCATAAACCGCAATGGCTGTGGGACCGCTTCCGCTTAAAGCAACGGTTAAAGGCTCGGTAATTTCAATAAGCGATTTAATAGGCTCTAAATCCCAAAGGGTGGCAAATACATTATCCATTTTTTGCGCAAGGGCTTTAATATCACCCTTTTCAATTGCCTCAATGGCACCGACTGTATCGGGGTGTTTTAAATCCCTTTTGGCATCAAGGCGAGCATACATTTCGCCTGTTGATGGCTTTGTCCCTTTTTTTATTAGCACAAACCAACATTCAGGCATTGGGCTTAAGGCTTCCAGCTTTTCGCCAATCCCCGTTGCCCGCATAGTTCCGCCCTTAAGGGCAAATGGAACGTCAGCGCCAAGGCTTAAAGCAATTTCGTGAAGTTCGTTATCATTAAGGGGACATTCAAACATTTTATTAAGGGCCAAAAGCGTGACTGCGGCATCACAACTGCCACCGCCAAGGCCTGCAGACATTGGAATAACCTTTTTAACTTTAATTTCGGCACAGGGCGCTATTCCCGATGCCTCAAAAAAGCGCTGTGCCGCCTTGAAAACAATGTTTTCACTGCACTTCACACCCGAATCGGGCATTGAAACGGTGAGACCGCCATCTGTTTTTTTAAGGGTTATTTCATCGGCAAGGGATACCGACTGAAAAACCGAATCAATAAGATGATAGCCCTTTTCGTTTGTTCCCACAACATCAAGGGTAAGGTTAATTTTCCCATTGGCTAAAACCTTTATTTTCATAAAGCTAACCCTTGATTTCCTTTAAAAATTCTTCGGTGCGGGAAATGGCTTCCTTAATGTGCTCAACCGAGTAGCAATAAGAGGCTCTTACAAAGCCCTCGCCGCTGTCACCAAAAGCAGTGCCCGGAACAAGCGCAACCTTTTTGCTCTCCAGCAGTTTTTCACAAAACTCATCGCTTGTCATACCTGTGGATTTAATGCAGGGGAAGGCATAAAACGCGCCCCTGGGTTCACGGCAGGTAAGGCCAATTTTGTTAAAGCCTGCCACCATAATGCGGCGGCGGGAATCATATTCCTCAAGCATCTTTTCAACATCGCCATCCCCATTGTCAAGGGCTTCAATAGCGGCATACTGTGAGGTTGTGGGAGCGCTCATAATAGCAAACTGATGAATTTTCACCATTTGAGTTATAACAGGCGCAGGCGCGCAGGTAAAGCCCAAACGCCAACCTGTCATTGAAAAGGTTTTGGAAAAGCCGTTAACAACAACAGTCCTCTCCCTCATTCCTTCAATTTGAGCAATGGAAACGTGCTTTTTGCCACCGAAGGTAAGCTCGGAATAGATTTCATCGGATAAAATAAAAATGTCAGTACCCTTTAAAACCTCTGCAAGCTTTTTCAAATCCTCCCTTTCCATAATTGCGCCCGTGGGGTTGCAGGGATAGGGCAAAATAAGAAGCTTGGTTTTGTCTGTGATTTTTTCCTTTAACTCTTCAGGTGTAACCTTGAACTCGTTTTCGGCCTTGGTTTCGATAATAACGGGAACGCCGCCTGCAAGGCGTGTGATGGGCTCATAGCAAACATAGCTTGGCTGGGGAATGATAACCTCATCACCGCTTTTAACAATAGCGCGAACGGCAATGTCGATAGCCTCGCTGCCGCCAACGGTAACGATAATTTCACTATCGGGTGAATAGGAAAGTGAATATTTTCTATTCATATATCTGCCGATGGATTCACGAAGTCTGGCAAGACCCCAATTTGAGGTATAACGGGTTTTGCTGTTTTCAAGTGACTGAATTCCCGCGTGGCGAATGTGCCAGGGGGTGGCAAAATCAGGCTCACCCACACCAAGGGAAATAACGTTATCCATCTTTTCGGTCAAATCGAAAAATTTCCTAATTCCCGAAGGCTTCACAGAAAGAATTTGGGGATTAAGCAGTTTTTCATAATCCATTAAAGGGACACCTTCCCTCTGTCATCTTCACTGCTTGAACAAAGTTCAACGTCAAGTTCTTTGTAGCGGCGCAAAACAAAATGGGTTGCGGTTGACACAACCGAACTGATGGTGGCAAGTTCCTTTGCCACGAACATTGCAACCTGTTGGAAGGTTTTTCCCTTAACTATCACGCAAAGGTCATAACCGCCCGACATAAGGTAAACCGTTTCAACTTCGGGATATTTCATAACCCTTTCGGCAATCTGCTCAAATCCCAAATCTGCCTGGGGGGTAACTTTAAGTTCAATAAGGGCAGAAACATAAGCGCTGTCAAGTTTTTCCCAATCAATAACGGTTTTGTAACCGCGGATAAGACCTGCCTTTTCCATTTCGGCAATTTCGGTTCTCACCGCATCCTCGGTTAAACCCGACATAATGCTTAAATCTGCAATGGTATAACGCGCATTGGCGCTAAGTAATTTTAAAAGTTTTGTGTTCATAAAGATTGCCCTCCGACACTTTTTTTCTATAATAACACATTTTTTTAAAATTGCATAGTATTTATTTACTTTTTTATTAAATTATGCTACAATATTATAACACTATCTTAAAGGAGTTTTTTAAATGCGTGCAGTTTTAACTGTTATCGGTAAGGATGCCGTGGGCATTCTTTCAAAGGTTTCGGCAAAATGCGCCGAATGTAATGTAAATGTCGTTGAGGTTACACAGTCGGTTCTACAGGATATTTTCTGTATGATTATGATTTGTGACATTGACAAAATTTCCACCTCTTTCGATGATTTCTCCGAAAAGCTTAACGCTTTGGGCAGTGAAGAAAATCTTTCGGTTCGTGTTATGCACGAGGATATTTTTAACTCAATGCATAGAATTTAAGGTGGCATAAATGTTTAACACACACGATATTTTAGAAACTATTACAATGATTCAGGATGAAAATCTTGACATCAGAACGGTTACAATGGGCATTTCTCTTCTTGACTGCATTGATTCTGATATTGATAAGGCCTGCCAAAAGGTTTATGAGAAAATCACCCGCACCGCTAGGGATTTAGTGCCCGTTTGTAACAAAATTGAACATAAATACGGCATTCCCATCATAAACAAGCGTATTGCCGTTACCCCCATTGCAATGCTTGCGGCCGCCTGTCAGACAAGTAAAATTGTGAAGTTCGCCGTAACCCTTGAAAAAGCCGCGCAGGCCGTTGGCGTTAACTTTATCGGCGGCTATTCCGCCCTTGTGCAAAAAGGTTTTGCCGCAGGAGATTACGCTCTTATCGAAAGCATCCCCGAAGCATTAAGCATTACCGACCACATTTGCGCATCGGTTAACGTAGGTTCCACAAAGGCCGGCATAAATATGAACGCCGTTTCAATGATGGGCAAAATTGTAAGGCAAACTGCCGAAGCCACAAAAGACAGACAGTGCATAGGTGCCGCAAAGCTTGTGGTTTTATGCAATGCCCCCGAGGATAATCCCTTTATGGCGGGCGCTTTTCACGGCGTTGGGGAGCCCGACTGCGTTATTAACGTGGGTGTTTCGGGCCCCGGTGTTGTTCGCGCCGCCCTTGCAAAATCAGAGGGTCTTGATTTAACAGGCGTTGCAGAACTTATTAAGAGAACTGCTTTTAAAATCACCCGCGTGGGCCAGCTTGTAGCAAGGGAGGCCGCAGGTGAGCTTGGCGTTCCCTTTGGCATTGTGGATTTATCCCTTGCCCCCACCCCTGCCGTTGGCGATTCGGTTGCCCACATTTTAGAGGAAATCGGTTTAGAAAAATGCGGTGCCTGTGGCACCACCGCAACCCTTGCAATGCTTAACGATGCCGTTAAAAAAGGCGGTGTTATGGCTTCCTCAAAGGTTGGCGGTTTATCGGGCGCATTTATCCCCGTAACCGAAGATGCAGGTATGATTGATGCCGCCCGTTGCGGCGCTTTAAGAATTGAAAAGCTTGAGGCTATGACAGCGGTTTGCTCGGTTGGCCTTGATATGATTAACATTCCGGGTGACACCCCTGCAGAGGTTATTTCGGCCCTCATTGCCGATGAAGCCGCAATAGGAATGGTTAACTCAAAAACCACCGCCGTGCGCGTTATTCCTGCAATCGGCTTAAAGGTTGGGGATGAACTTGACTTTGGCGGACTCCTTGGCGGCGGCCCCGTTATGGAAATCAACTCATACTCCCCTGCCAAATTCATTCACCGCGGCGGCCAAATCCCCGCCCCCATTCAAAGTCTTAAAAACTAAAGCAAATATTAAAAGCACCGATTTAAAATCGGTGCTTTATTTTTTTGCTTTTTTCATTCCGTTTAGAATGTGTCGTTTTGCTTCTTGGGCTTTTTCCAAAGGTAATGCGGAAAGATTTTCAAGGGGATAAGCAATGCCCATTTCCTTGTACTTATTAACACCCATTGTGTGATAAGGAATCACGTCAAGAGCCTTAAGATTTTTTAATTCCCCGATAAATTCGCCGAGTTTTTCCAAATCCTCTCTTTTATCGGTGTAACCCTCAACAACAATATGCCTTACCCAAATGGGGACGTTTTTTGCCTCCAAATATTTAGCAAAAGCCAAAACGTTCTCATTGCCAAAGCCCGTGAGGGCTTTATGAGAAACAGAATCAATATGCTTTATATCAAGCATAACAAGGTCGGTCACCGACATTAAAAGGTCAAGCTTTTGGGCGTAATTTATGTTTTTCGGGTTATAGGTGATGCCTGACGTGTCAATGCAGGTGTGAAAGCCCTGCTCCTTAAAGGCGGTAAACAGTTCTATGAGGAAATCCACCTGCAAAAGCGGTTCGCCGCCTGTGACGGTGATGCCGCCCTTTGAATAAAAGGCCTGATTTCGCTTAAAGTCATCAAGAACCTCTTGCACGGTGATTTCGGTGCCCACGCCCACCTCCCAGGTGTCGGGATTATGGCAGTAAAGGCACCTCTGGGGACAGCCCTGCATAAAAAGAACGTATCTTATGCCTGGGCCGTCAACCGTGCCGAAGGATTCTTTCGAATGAATATAACCCTTAACCATTAAATCTGGTCGTGGAAGGTGCGGGAGATAACCTCATCCTGCTGTTCCTTGGTAAGTTTAATAAAGTTCACGGCATAGCCGCTTACTCTAACGGTCAGTTGCGGATATTTTTCGGGGTGAGCCTGCGCATCAAGCAGGGTTTCCTTTGAAAAAACATTAACATTCAGGTGGTGTCCACCCTTCTGAACGTAACCGTCAAGCAAAGAAACAAGATTATCAATTTGATTTTCGGTTGCTTTCATTTATTTCTCCTTTAAAATTAATTTTGGTTGTCTAAACCTTCAAAAAGTGTGGGCGACATACAAGCGCCGCTTGCACAGTCAAAATCAACCTCAATATCGCCGGCGAAAATTCTGTCATCCTTGCCGAGGGCGCCGGGGATAATTGAGAAGGTGTTGGAAATGCCGTCCTGCGCATCAACAAAGGGCAGTTTTGCAACAGAAGCAAGTGAAGAAACGGCGCCGTGAGTATCGCGGCGGTGCATTGGGTTTGCACCGGGGGCAAACGCCTCTCCTTTTTTGCGGCCATCAGGTGTGGCGCCCGTGTTCTTACCGTAAACCACGTTGGATGTAATTGTTAAAATTGAGGTGGTGGGAACACTGTTTCTATAGGTGTGGTTTTTCCTGATATGCTCCATAAATCTATGAACGATTTGATAGGCAATGGAGTCAACGCGGTCATCATCGTTGCCGTATTTGGGGAAATCACCCTCAACCTCGTAATCAACAACGATTCCCTGCTCGTTTCGGATTGTTTTAACCTTGGCGTATTTAATGGCAGACAGTGAATCGGCAACAACCGAAAGACCTGCAATACCCGTTGCAAACCAGCGTGTAACCTCCTTATCGTGGAGAGCCATCTGGATTTTTTCGTAGCAATACTTATCGTGCATATAGTGAATGATATTAAGGGTGTGCACGTAAACCTTGGCAAGCCACTGCATCATTTGGTCGTAGGCCTTCATAACCTCATCGTAGTCAAGATACTCGCTGGTTATTGGGCGGTATTCAGGGGCAATCTGCTTACCCGTAATTTCATCTACGCCGCCGTTAATGGCATAAAGCAGGCACTTTGCAAGGTTTGCTCTGGCGCCGAAGAACTGCATTTCCTTTCCGAGTTTCATTGAGGAAACACAGCAGGCAATGGCATAGTCGTCACCGTGGTGGAAACGCATTAAATCATCGTTTTCATACTGAACCGATGAGGTTTCAATGGAAATCCTTGCGCAGTAACGCTTAAAGTTTTGGGGAAGCCTTGTGGACCACAAAACCGTAAGGTTCGGTTCGGGGGCGGCGCCTAAATTCTCAAGGGTGTGAAGATAACGGTAGGTCATCTTTGTAACCATATGTCGGCCGTCAATGGCAACGCCGGCAAGAGATTCCGTAACCCACTGGGGGTCACCCGAAAACAGAGAGTTATATTCAGGGGTTCGGGCGAATTTGATAAGGCGCAGTTTCATAATAAACTGGTCAACAAGTTCCTGTATTTCTTCCTCGGTGTAGACCCCGTTTTTAAGGTCACGCTCGGAATAAATATCAATAAAGGTTGATGTGCGGCCAAGGGACATTGCGGCGCCGTTTTGCTCCTTAACTGCGGCAAGATAGCCAAAATAAAGCCACTGAATTGCCTCTTTGGTATCCTTTGCAGGGCGGGAAATGTCGTAACCGTAGCTTGCCGCCATTTTCTTTAAATCCTCAAGGGCTCTGATTTGCTCGGAAAGCTCTTCACGGGCTCGAATGATTTCCTCATACATTGCCGAACGAGTTGTTTCCTTTTGCTCGCACTTATCTTCAATAAGGCGGTCAACACCGTAAAGCGCAACACGGCGGTAGTCACCGATAATGCGGCCACGACCGTAAGCATCGGGAAGACCTGTTATAATATGACTTGAACGGCAGGCGCGCATTTCGGGAGTGTAAACATCGAAAACACCTGCGTTGTGGGTTTTTCTGTGAACGGTAAAGAATTCCTTAACCTCGGGGTCAAGGGTGTATCCGTTATCAGCGCAAGCCTTTTCGGCCATACGAATTCCGCCGTAAGGCATCAGAGCGCGTTTAAAGGGCTTGTCGGTTTGAAGGCCCACGATTTTTTCGATTTTTTTATCAAGATAGCCGGGGCCGTGAGAAACAATGGTGGAAATAACCTTGGTGTCCATATCAAGAACACCGCCGGCTTCCCTTTCCTTTTTGTTAAGTTCTAAAACCTGTCCCCACAAATTCATTGTTTCCTCTGTGGGACCCACAAGAAAGCTTTCATCCCCATCGTAGGGCACAAAATTGTGTTTAATAAAGCTTCTGACGTTTATTTCCTTGGTCCAGGTGCCCTCTTCAAAGCCTTGCCATTCCTCAAACATTTTAAATGTCAATTTTGAGTCCTTCTTTCACTTTTTTTAAGCATCTTTTCTACATTTAAAAGTATAGCATAAAATACGCTGTAAGTATAGTAGAAAAACCTTGCAAAAATATAAAATAAATATTTGAAAATTTAGTAAATTTATCAAAAAATAGTAATCATTATCGTTTTATTTTTAACAAACTTTTCCGCAATTTTGTTTTAGCGCAAAGCAAATAAAACGAAAAACACTTGAATTTTTGTAGGAAATATTTATTTTACAGCACTATATTTATTATATACTAAATCAAAAGAATTTTCAAGAATAACTCGCTGCTTACAAAAGTATGTAATAAAAATGAGTGTCCATAACTCAAGTCCGTTATGAACACTCGATATGGTGCGGGTGACAGGACTTGAACCCATATATCATATAAGAAACACGAAAAATCAAAGGTTGCCATATGCCAAGCAATCAAGGGCAACTGTGTGTTAAATTATTATAATCACATTTGTACTCCTTGATTTTTGCTCCGCAATCGCTCCATTATTTAAAAATAAAGGTTATTTTGATTAAAAGCAACGAGATTTTTTGGGGACTGTATGTAATGATTATCCTGTCATCTTGGTGTTTTTAATGCTCTCGTCGAGTTTTTGGGCGGCATTTCTTTGAGCATTTTCGTAGCTATGACTATACACATCAAGAGTTAAAGCGACATTACTGTGACCAAGATTGTGCTGAACGGTTTTTGGATTCTCGCCTTGCTCAATTAGGATACTCGCATAGGAGTGGCGCAAACCGTGGAACTTGGGAAGTTGATTTGACTACCTGCAAAGTGCTTATATATTTTAGTCGTATTATCAAAACCTATTAGCTCACTTATTATTTCGTAAACACCATTAAGCACAGGTTCATTCTTTTTACTCATAGAACAACATCACCACCTTTGAAATTATAGACATATTAAAAAATCTTTTCCACCGCACTTTTCCACGCAAATTTCCAAAATTTGTTAAAATCAATATACTGACCCAATATATAGGTTCATAGGTAATAAAATAAATTTATAATTCGCGCACAAATCCTAAATAAACAATTTCAAAGCCTATAAGAAGAAAAAAGCACTTACATAAGTAAGTGCTTTTTTAAATTTGATGATTATTTACTTTGTACTATATTAGTAGGTTTTACAATTTCTAATTGCCAGAGCTTGCGTTCTTCATTATAAGATTTAATACAACACTCAAATTCGGAGATGCTTTCTACAAAATATCGAAAATTCATTGTGTCATTGAAACCGAGTTTTTTGAACTCTTTTTTATGTATAGCGCCTTTATGTCTTTTCCCGTACATTTCAAAGTTGACATACGCAAAACTGTTGTTTGAGTTATACACCAAAGCAGTTGAAACGTCTCCGATTTCTGGAGTTTGATTAGCATTTAAAGCCAGGTTGTTTTTACTGCTTAGGGATAAAGCATTTCTTAAAGCAAAATGAATGCATATTCTCCATTCATCTGATAAGATTAACAATCCATCTCCTTTATGTTGCCAATGAAAAACTTTACCTACTGGAAGATAATTACCCAAAAAACCTAACCTATATAAATCATTTAATATTGGGATTGTGTCAGTTTCAAGTATAGTCCCTGAAAAGTACTTTTTCACACGCTCTTCGAACTGCGAAAAAGAAAATATTGTTTTAAAACCAGTAAAGCAACTCATTATCACATCAATATCTTGTGAATCGTACAAAGCTTGAAGTTCTTCCTTTATTTCTGATAAACTATCTTCTGAATACGCTTTTGCCGAACTGTTCAATACTGCTTGTGAAAAACAGGAACTTTTGTTATGAATACAATTCTGTGCTGTAGTAATCAACCGTACCATATCTCTTGGCTTATACCAGCTATTATTTAATATATAACTAACTGGGTCAATGCCATTTATGCTTTCGGGAAACCATTCGTTGAAGATTTCCAGGTCGGATTTATCATCACACTCCGAACATACTGCGATTCTTTTTAATAGAATCTTAATTATGGGATGGGAATAGGAACTATTATTTGAATAACTCCAGTTAAGCGGAAGAGAAAATCCGTTAACTACTTTATTTATTTCTCTGGTTGTAATAAATCTAGATATTGCATTAATAATTTCACTTCTAACAGAACAAATTATTTTCATTTGTTTATAATTAGAACGAGAAATTATTTCGTTAAACCTTTTAACTGTAAAAATAAGGTCACGTATTAATCCTAAATCACGTTTAAAAATATTGTCATCCCCATAATATGCTTCTAGTTCGTCAACAAAAACATAATATGGAATGTCAGTTTTTTCTAAAGAGGCAAACAATACCTCAGCCTCGTCTATTAAAAGAACGAATTTTTTATAATTTTCAGTAGTATTTTTAGATAAATCAACTTCAATTTCTGTACCTGTTTCAGTTGCTGAAGCTATATCTTTAATAGGGAAGGCAATTTTAATTTTGTCGAAAATTATGCTTTTTCTGCTATTTATAGGGTCTTTGATACGATTAATTAAATTTTCAAATTTATGCCAATTTTCATCGTTTTTGAAAAGATTGTTATTATAATCAGTATTATCTGATACTATACGCTTAAAGAATAGCCATCTCCAAATATATTCAAATTCATTTACATTTTTCAGTGCATTTCTTTCAACAGATACAGAAGATAAAATTCTGTTAGAAGCATTTTGCATTTTTGTTCTTTGCAAATTTGGAAAATCTTCTTTGAAAAGTATAAATGAGGAACAAGAAGCTGCATCAAGTTGTTTGATATAATTATCCAAATAATATAATAGAGCGGTTTTCCCCGTACCTTTAAAACCAGTGATAAAACAATTTGAACCATTAATTAACGAGTCAATATTAAAATGGTCAGCAATTACAAAAGTTTTAACAAAATCATCGGAAGAATTAAAAGTGATTTCATCCTTTGCGTCAGGCTTACCAGGATAAATATCTTTGATGGTTATCTTTTTCACAAAACACATCCCCAAATCTATAAGTATATTAACATTATACTTTAAATATCTTTCCTTTTCAATATATTTTGAATATTTGTAGATGCGAACTGCATTTCGCTCCCAAAAAGTTCCCAATAATTTTTATTCTCAAACTGTATTTGTGCCTTGCTTGTTTAGACTCAAACCGCTTTGTAGTTTTTTATCACATAAACACACTACATTGTAAAATGTCTTTATTCAAGAGAGTTTAAAGACCTTCAAGCCTTTATCTCTTAAACAAAAAGAATGAGGGCAAACCCTAAGGTTAGCCCTCGAAAAATGGTGCGGGTGACAGGACTTGAACCTGCACGCGTGAGCGCTAGCTCCTAAGGCTAGTGCGTCTGCCAATTCCGCCACACCCGCACATATTAACTTTTTAAACGACATTTTAGTTTAAAACGGCAGCCGCACTCCGTTACTCTTGCGGTGCTTTACAATTCTATCAAGCATAACGGAATTTGTCAAGTGCGCATTTAATAATTTTTATTCATATCCTTCTTGCCTTTTGAGAAACTTTATGCTACAATCAAGACACACCTTTTTAGGAGGAATTTTAATGAGTTTAATTGATTATGTAAATATAAAGCAGGGCACCGATTCGGTTATGCGTTTTTCAAACGGAAACACCCTGCCACTGGTTCAGCGCCCCTTTGGGTTTGCTTCCTTTGTTCCGCAAACCAACGCTTCCCGTGGTTCTTGGTTTTATCATCCCACTGACCACTCCTTTGAGGGCTTCCGCCTTACCCACCAGCCCTCACCCTGGATTGGAGAGCACGGCGCCATTGTTATGCATCCGCAAATTCAAAATCCCACTGCCGATAACTACCGCATTTGGTCGGGCATTGACCCTAAGGCAGCCACATTGCAGCCACATTATATGCACTACTACTTAAATCGCAGTTTTTGCGATTATGAGCTGACCCCCACCGAATACGGCGCATGTATAAGATTAGCATTTCACAAGGATTTTGACCGTTTCTTCTCGGTTTATCCTATAAGTGGAGAAAACGAGTTTAGATACTGCAAGGAATGCAACAAACTTTTCGTTTCAACAACCTACGACTCTATGGCTTCGGATGATAAAGGCAAGCTAAAAGCATATTTTGTTTTTGAGTTTGAAGATGGCGCAATTGATGCCGAAAACACCCTTACCGAGCAAATGGATAATTTGTCGAAAACAAAGGCCACTGAAATTAGTGGCGGAAGGGTTGCAATTCATTTGGCCCTAGCTAAAAAGACAACCGAAATTAGAATGGCAACCTCATTTATAAGCTATGACCAGGCTTTAATCAACCTTAAAAATGACAGCGATTATAAGGCTTTTGATGACCTTAAGGAAAAGGACGCCGCCATTTGGGAGGAATATTTAGGTCGCATTACAGCAGATGCCGAGGAAGAAAGACTTAAAACCTTTTACAGCTGCCTTTACAGAGCCCTCCTTTTCCCCCACAAGGCCTATGAAATTTCTAGTGAGGGCGAGCCTATTCACTACTCCCCCTGCGCCGATAAAGTTATTGCGGGCTACCGCTACACAGACAACGGCTTTTGGGACACCTACCGAACGGTTTACGCTCTTTTAACCCTTGTTGCCCCCGAGGAATGCAAGGAAATGCTTGTTGCCTTTATTCAGGAATATATTGATGGCGGCTGGCTCCCCTGCTGGACTGCAGGAACGGCAAAAAAATGTATGCCTTCAACAGGAATTGATGCAATTATTGCCGATGCTGCAGTTAAAAATATGCTTGATGGCGAGTGGCTGGAAAAGGCCTTTGAGGGCATGGAAAAGCACGCTAATAACGACTGCCCCATTAATGGTTACGGTCGAGATGGCTGCAGCAAATATTTGCAGCTTGGCTACGTTCCCTTTGATGCCTTTAACGAGAGCGTTAATTTAACCCTTGATGCCGCTTATTTTGATTTCTGCCTTTCAGTTGTAGCCGGAAAGCTTGGCTACAATGATAAAAAAGAAATGTATCTTGAGCGCTCAAAGAGATATGCTAATCTCTTTGACAAAAACTATGGCTTTATGCGCGCTAAGGATTCGGCAGGCAATTTTAGAAACGAGGAGTTCTCCCCCATTTCCTGGGGTGGAGATTACACCGAGGCGGCTGCCTGGCAAACAAGTTTTGCCGTTCAGCACGATATTGAGGGGCTTGCCGCCCTTCACGGCTCCAAAGAGGCGTTGCTTAAAAAGCTTGATGAGTTGTTTGCAACCGAGCCTGAATATTTAGTTGGTGGTTACGGTTTTGAAATTCACGAAATGGCCGAAATGGCGGATGACAACTGGGGTCAGTGCGCTATTTCAAATCAGCCCTCCTTCCACATTCCCTTTATTTACGCCTATTTGGGACAGCCCGAAAAGGCAAGCTACTGGATAGACAGAATTTGCGCCGAGGGCTTTTCGGCAAATGATGATGGCTTCCCAGGGGATGAGGACAACGGCTCGACCGCAGCTTGGTACATTTTTGCGAGCCTCGGGCTCTACCCAATTTGCCCCGGCAAGGCGGAATACACCGTTACAAAGCCACTAGTTAAAAACGCAAAAATTCTCGGCAAAAAACTTGAACTTTCAAACGCTCAAAATGTTATTTCCCACGATGAGCTTTTAAAAAGAATGAAATAATTTAAACTTAAAGCACCGAGACTACAATTTCGGTGCTTTTTTGTATTAAAAACTATTTTTTCAAATCTTTTTATTGACTTTAAATGTTAAAGATAATATAATATATAAAATATAAATAAAAATGGAGAGGTATTTTTATGGCTTACTATTTCAATGACGTTTCACACACCTTTAATGAGTATCTTTTAGTGCCCGGCTATTCTTCTGCCGAGTGCATCCCCGCAAACGTGAGTTTAAAAACTCCTCTTGTTAAGTTTAAAAAGGGTGAAAAGCCTGCAATCCAAATGAACATTCCCATGACCTCTGCAATTATGCAGTCGGTTTCCGGCGAAAAACTTGCAGTTGCTCTTGCCCGTGAAGGCGGCGTTTCCTTTATTTTCGGCTCACAGTCAATTGAGGATGAGGCCGCAATGGTTGCCCGCGCAAAGAACTTTAAGGCAGGCTTTGTTGTAAGTGATTCAAACATTCGCCCCGAGCAGACCCTGGCTGATATTTTAGAGCTTAAACAGCGCACAGGTCACTCCACCGTTGCTGTTACTGCCGATGGCACCGCAACAGGTAAGCTTATGGGTATTGTTACCAGCCGTGATTATAGGGTAAGCCGTATGTCTCTCGACACAAAGGTTAGCGAATTTATGACACCTTTTGCTGACCTTATCTGCGGCGACAAGAACACCACCTTAAAGGAAGCCAACAACATTATTTGGGATAACAAATTAAACGCACTTCCCATTGTTGATGATAACGGCAACCTTTTGTACATTGTTTTTAGAAAAGACTATGATTCCCACAAGGAAAACCCAAACGAGCTGCTTGATGCCGACAAGCGTTACATTGTTGGCGCAGGTATTAACACTCGCGATTATGAAGAAAGAATCCCCGCCCTTGTTGAGGCAGGCGCCGATGTTCTTTGCATTGACTCCTCTGAAGGATTCAGCGAATGGCAGAAGCGTACCTTACAGTTTGTAAGAGAGAAATACGGCGATACCGTTAAAATCGGCGCAGGTAATGTTGTTGATAAAGAAGGCTTTTTGTTCCTTGCCGAATGTGGCGCCGACTTTGTTAAGGTTGGTATCGGCGGTGGCTCCATTTGCATCACCCGCGAAACCAAGGGTATCGGCCGTGGACAGGCTACTGCCCTTATTGATGTTTGCGCCGCAAGAGATGAATATTATGAGAAAACCGGCATCTATGTTCCCGTTTGTTCCGATGGTGGTATTGTTCACGACCATCATATGACTTTAGCCCTTGCAATGGGCGCTGACTTCCTTATGCTTGGTCGCTACTTTGCAAGATTTGATGAGAGCCCCACAAGCAAAATTGCCATTAACGAAAACTACTACAAGGAATATTGGGGTGAAGGCTCCAACAGGGCTAGAAACTGGCAGCGTTACGACCTTGGCGGCGATAAGAAGCTATCCTTCGAAGAGGGTGTTGACTCTTACGTTCCCTATGCAGGTTCACTTAAGGATAACGTTAGACTTTCATTAAGCAAGGTCAAATCTACAATGTGCAACTGCGGTGCTCTTACCATTGCCGAGCTTAAAGAAAAAGCAAAGCTTACCTTAGTTTCTGCTACAAGTATTGTTGAAGGCGGCGCACACGACGTTATTCAAAAGGATTCTTCAAGCGTTATT
>JAZSBX010000094.1:0-6074 GCA_045602605.1 Acutalibacteraceae bacterium | reverse complement strand
TACGATGCAAAGAATATTGAAGAAATGACCGAAATTGCCGAAACCAAGCCGGGATTTATAAGAGCTATGTGGTGCGGCGACAGAGAATGTGAGGAAAAACTTAAAGAGGTAGCAGGTGTTTCCTCACGCTGTATCCCCTTTGAACAGGAAACCATTTCCGATACCTGCGTTTGCTGTGGCAAAAAGGCAGATAAAATGCTTTACTGGGGTAAGGCATATTAAAAAGGAGAAAAATTATGAAAAATAAAAAGCTATGGATAATTTTAGCAGTAGTTGCTGTTGTTATTATTGTCATTGTCGCTTCCCTCAGCGGCACCTATAACGGTCTCGTTGAAAAACAGGCTGACGTAGATGCAAAGTTTGCTCAGGTGCAAACCGTTTTGCAAAGAAGAAGCGATTTAATTCCCAACCTTGTTTCAACCGTTAAGGGCTATGCCGCCCACGAGGAGGCAGTTTACACCGCTATTGCCGATGCCCGCGCCGCCCTTGCAGGCGCCGACACGGCCGAGGAGGTAAGCGAAGCTAACGAGGCGCTTGACAGCGCAATTTCAAGGCTTCTCGTTGTGGTTGAAAACTATCCCGAACTCAAATCAAATGTCAACTTCATCGCGTTGCAGGATGAACTTGCAGGTGCCGAAAACCGCATTTCAACCGAGCGCGGCAGATACAACGAGGCAGTAAAAGAATATAACACTGCAATAAGGAAATTCCCCAACAATATTATTGCAGGTATGTTCGGCTTTGCCGCAGCCGATTATTTTGAGGCTGACGATGATGCCCAGCAGGTTCCCGAGGTAAGCTTTGATTAAGAGCAAATGCCTTCGCCTTTCAGCGCTGATTTGCGCCGTGTTAATGCTTGTAGGCATTTTAACGGGCGCGGCGCAAATTCCAAACCCTACGAACGAATTTTTTGTTAACGACTTTGCCGATGTTATTTCCGATTCCGATGAAGCCGAAATAATGCAGTCGGCGGTTGCCCTGTATAACGCCACCAAAGCGCAGGTGGTGGTTGTAACGGTAAATTCCTTGGAGGGTGAGGATGTTGATTCCTACGCCCTGAGTCTTGGGGAAAAATGGGGCGTAGGGGATAAGGAAACCGATACGGGCGTTGTTTTACTCCTTTCGGTTTCGGATAGACAGGTTACCATTCAGGTGGGCTACGGTTTAGAGGGCGCTATTAACGATGCCAAGGCAGGGCGAATGCTTGATAACTATGCCGTGCCGCACCTTAAAGATAACGATTTCTCCACGGGACTCAAAACCGTTTATATGGCTATTGTAAACGAGGTTTATGCCGAGTTCGGTTTGGAGGAAAACATTAACGAGGATTACTATGCGCCTGATGGCGAGGAAGAGGAAATGACGGTTTTCGATTTAATTTATTTCGTTGCCGTCTTGGCGGTTGTCATATTTTTGCTAATTCGCAATCCGTGGCTTTTCTATTTCTTGAACGTTACGGGTCACCGTTCGGGTCGTTCAGGCGGCTTTGGCGGTGGCTTCGGCTCGGGCGGCGGTTTTTCGGGCGGTGGCGGCAGTTTTGGCGGCGGCGGCTCATCACGAGGATTTTAGAAAATTTCAGTTAGGAAGTAATTAAAAATGGAATGGATGTCACTTAACACTTTAAGAGAAAAATATCTTGCCTTTTTTGAGAGCAAGGGCCATTTGCGCCTTTCAAGCTTTTCGCTGGTTCCCAATAACGATAATTCTCTTTTGCTCATAAATTCAGGTATGGCACCTATGAAAAAGTATTTCACGGGTGAGGTTACCCCTCCCTCAAAAAGGGTTACCACCTGCCAGAAATGTATCAGAACACCCGACCTTGAGCGTGTTGGCCATACCGCCCGCCACGGCACCTTTTTTGAAATGCTGGGCAACTTCTCCTTTGGTGATTATTTCAAGGTTGAGGCCATTAAATGGGCTTGGGAGTTTTTAACCGTTACCCTGGAAATCCCCTCCGACAGGCTGTGGCCCTCAATTTATGAGGAGGATGACGAAGCCTTTAGCATCTGGAAGGATATTATCGGCGTGCCCGAAGAACACATCGTTCGCCTCGGAAAGGCGGATAACTTCTGGGAGCACGGCACAGGCCCCTGCGGTCCCTGTTCTGAAATTTATTTTGACCGCGGTGAGAAATACGGCTGCGGCAGTGAGAACTGCAAACCCGGCTGTGACTGCGACCGCTATATGGAAATCTGGAACAACGTTTTCTCGCAGTTCAACAATATGGGTGACGGTACATACACCGAGCTTGAAAACAAGAACATTGACACGGGTATGGGACTTGAGCGCCTTGCCTGCGTTATGCAGGATGTTGACAATATGTTCGAGGTTGACACCATCCGCAACATTTTAGATAAGGTTTGCGCCATTTCGGGCAAGGAATACGGCAAGGATAAAAACATTGATATCTCTATTCGCGCCATTACCGACCACGCAAGGGCATCTACCTTTATGATTAGCGATGGTATCATTCCCTCAAACGAGGGCAGAGGCTACGTGCTTCGCCGTATCATCCGCCGCGCAGTGCGACACGGAAAGTTAATCGGAATAAGCCGCGCCTTCTTTATGGAGTTGTGCGATGCCGTTATAAATGAAAATAAATCGGGCTATCCCGAACTTCTTGAAAAGCGTGAGCTTATTGCTCGCGTTATAAACAACGAAGAGGCAAACTTTAATAAAACCGTTGACCAGGGTCTTAATATGCTTAACACGCTGACCTTATCGGGCGGCACCCTTTCGGGGGAGGATGCCTTTAAACTTTACGACACCTACGGCTTCCCCTTTGACCTTACCAAAGATATTCTTGCCGAAAAGGGAATGGATGTTGATGAGGCCCGCTTTAAAGAGCTAATGGAGGAGCAGAGAAACAAGGCCAGAAACGCCCGTAAATCTGCCGACAGTGAAAGCTGGAAAAGCGATGGCATCAGTTTTGATGCAGTGCCTGCAACCGAGTTTTTAGGCTACACCGAAAAAGAGTGCAGCGCAAAGGTTCTTGATATCGTTTGCGAAAACGAGCACGTTACTTTTGCAGGGGAAAACACCAAGGCAGTTATCGTTCTTGACAAAACCGTTTTCTATGGAGAAAGCGGCGGTCAGATAGGAGATACAGGCGAAATTACTGCAAACGGCTTTACATTCAGCGTTGCCGATACCAAGAAAACTGCAGGCGGCGTGTTCACCCATTTCGGAACCGTTAAAAACGGTGCCGTTTCGGTAGGGGATACCGTTACCGTAAAAATTAACGATGAGCGCCGCCTTGCCATTCGCCGCAACCACACGGCGGCTCACCTTTTGCAGGCGGCCCTTAGAAAGGTGCTGGGCACCCACGTTGAGCAGGCAGGCTCGTTTGTAAGCGAAAGCGTTGTTCGTTTTGACTTCACTCATTTTTCCGCCTTAACCGCCGAGGAAATTTCAGCGGTTGAAACGGAGGTTAATAAAAACATTCTTGAAGGCATCGCTGTGCGCAACGAGGAAATGCCCATTGCCGAGGCTAAAAAACTTGGCGCAATGGCGCTTTTCGGTGAAAAGTACGGCGAGTTTGTAAGGGTGGTTGAAATTGCCGATAAGTCGGTTGAATTCTGCGGCGGCACCCACATTGATAACACCGCAAAACTAGGCCTTTTCCGCATTATTTCCGAAACCTCGGTTGCGGCAGGGGTGAGGAGAATTGAAGGTCTTACAGGCCTTAACGTTCTTGAACTTATGAACCGCGATAAAGCCCTTATGCTTGACACCGCAGCAGCCCTTAAGGCATCAAACGCTTTAGATATTGCCGCACGCGCAAAGCAGTTAAGCGGAGAACTTAAGGATGCTCAAAAGGAAATTTCCAAGCTTGAGGCAAAGCTTGCAGGCGGCAAGGTTGATGAAATAATTAAAAATGCCGTTTCGGTGGGCGAAATTAAACTTGTAACCGCATTGTTTAAGGACATCACCCCCGATGAGCTTCGCAATATGGCCGAAAAGGTTAAGGGCGACCACAGTGATTTCGTTTGCGCTCTTGGCGGCGTTAACGGCGAAAAACTGACGTTTTGTGTAACCTGCGGCGCCGATGCCGTAAAATCGGGTGCTCACGCAGGAAATCTTGTCAGAGAAATTGCAAAGCTTGCCGATGGCAACGGCGGCGGTAAGCCCGACAGCGCTATGGCAGGCGGCAAAAACGTTGCTAAAGCCGAGGCTGCTATCAGTTCGGCCAAGGACATTTTAGCAAAAATTTTAGGTGCATAAAAATGAACGATTGTCTTTTTTGTAAAATTGTAAAAGGGGAAATCCCCTCAAAAAAAGTTTATGAAAATGAGTGGGTCTACGCCTTTTTGGATATTGACCCACAGGCTCCCTTCCACGCTATCGTGATTCCTAAAGAGCATATTAAAAGCGCCGCCGAAATAAACGGCGAAAACAGTTTTCTTATTGCCAAGGTTTTCGAGGCAATAAGCGAAATTGCAAAGCAGGAAAATCTGGAAAAAGGTTTCAGAGTGGTTAACAACTGCGGTGAGGATGGCGGTCAGACCGTTGGCCACATTCACTTCCATCTTTTAGCCCGCCGAAACCTTGCTTGGCCACCGGGTTAAAGGTAAAACAAATCTGCACTTTACCGATATTTTAAAGAGGTGTTTTAAATGAGCGAATTTCACAAAATGAACATAGCAGGGCTGGAGCGTAGCCTTGAAAAATTCCCCGTAAGCGATAAACTTGATATTGCCGCATTTATTCTTTTCGGCGATGTTGAGGTAACGGTTGCGGCCGCAACAGAGCTTCTTAAAAAGGTTCCCGAATTTGATTACATTATCACTCCCGAAGCCAAGAGTATTCCTTTGGCCTATGAAATGGCAAGGCAGTCGGGCAAGCCTTACATAGTTATTCGTAAGGGTGTCAAGGTTTATATGCGTGACCCCGTTAGCGTTACTGTTCGTTCCATAACCACCGCTAAAGAGCAAAAGCTTTTCCTAGGTATGGAGGATGTGGAGAAAATAAGCGGTAAAAAGGTTTTGATTGTTGATGATGTTATCAGCACGGGCGAATCCTTAAACGCTGTGAGAGAGCTTGTTAATAAAACAGGCGCCATTGAGGCCGCCGCCTGCGCAGTTCTTGCCGAGGGCGATGCCGCAGATAGAGATGACATTTTGTTCCTTCACAAACTGCCCCTTTTCTTTAAAGACTAATAATGATTAAAAGACCCGTTTTGCTTGCAGGCGCGTTCACTCTGCTGCTGTCTTTTCTGCTGAAAATCAGTTTCACAGTCTTTTTGGTTTCAGCGGCAGCGCTTACAACCCTGACTGTTTTACTATCATTTATATTAAATAAGCAAAGGCTACAATTTCTTTTTGTAGCCTTTGCTTTTGTTGTTTTCACCATTATCGGCGGCTTTGCCCAAAGCAATGTGGAATTTCTTAAAACCAATTCAAAGGATGCCTGTGATATAACCGTGGTTGTCACCGAGGTAAGGGAGAGTGAGTATGGTTATGCCGCAGTGGGCAGACTTAAAAGCCTTGGAAACAAAGGACTCGTTAACACGAAAATCCGCCTTTATTTAAGCGATGAACAAAAGGTGAGCCGTGGGGATAAACTTAAGGCCACGGCAAATCTTTCTTTAATGGAGGATAATAATCACTATTTCTCCCAAAATGTTTTTGTTTTAGGCAAAAACGTGAAAATTCTCCAAAAAACTCCCAAGGCCGATTTAATTCAGTTTGCAATGGGTAAATTGCAAACTATGGTGAGAAATGCCGTGAACTCTAATCTTTCGGGCAGGGCGGCACAGTTTGTTTTGGCGGTTATTGTGGGGGATACCGCAGGCATTGATGATGAAACCTATCTTAATATGCAAATAAGCGGAATCCTTCATATGGTTGTGGTATCGGGCACCCATTTCACTACCGTTTTAGCCGCCGTAATGTTCTTTGTAAGGCGGCTGTTTCCAAAACGTAAGGCAAAAGGCATTGTCAGTCTTTTTGTTATCCTTTTTATAATGCTGTTTTGCGGATTTTCAATGCCTGTTGTAAGGTCGGGTATCGCTTATTTTGTTCTTACCCTTGCAATTTTCCTTGATAGGGAAGGGGATTCCCTTTGTGCGCTTG
>JAZSBX010000093.1:0-4396 GCA_045602605.1 Acutalibacteraceae bacterium | reverse complement strand
ATAAGATAGGATGCAATTCCCATTAAAATGTAAAGAATTGTCCACACAACAGGAAAAAGCCAACCGGGCGGGGAAAGGGGAGGCTTTGCAACCCTTTCAAAGGTTGCCATTGAATTTCTTGTAAGAAGCGCCGAAACGCCGCCCACCAAAAGGGGAATAAGAATGCAGATAATTAACTTTTTATAATTGATTTTCAAAATTAACACCTCAAGAAAAATATATGCTTTTTTAAATAAAATATGTGTTTTTACTGCTTTAGTGTAAAAAAGTCTTTATTTTTTTGGCGAATGAATGTATAATAAATTTAATTATTATCTTTTTTGAATAAGGGGATATAAAAATGCGCGTTGTAATTAAAATCGGAACAAGCACCCTAGCGCATTCCACAGGTCATCTTAACATTCGCCGCGTGGAGGAGATTTGCAAGGTTGTTAGTGATATAAAAAACGCAGGTAATGAGGTTATTATGGTTTCCTCAGGCGCTATTGGAATGGGAGTTGGCAAACTTGGTCTTGCAAAGCGCCCTGATGATATTCCCACAAAGCAGGCGGCCGCTGCGGTTGGTCAGTGTGAGCTGATGTACACCTATGATAAGCTGTTTTCGGAATATAACCACACCGTAGCACAGCTTCTTATCACCGGCGCTGACGTTGAGGCAGTTGACCGTTACAAGAATTTTTCCAACACCTTAAATCGCCTTTTAGAGCTTGATGCAATCCCCATTATCAATGAAAACGATACCGTTGCCACCGAGGAAATCGTTATTGGTGACAATGATACTCTGGCGGCTATAGTTGCAAAAAGTATTGATGCCGACCTTTTAATACTTCTTTCCGACATCGATGGCCTTTACACAGCCGACCCACACGAATGTCCCGATGCAAAGTTGCTTAATAAGGTTAATAAAATTGATGATGAAATCACCGCCCTTGCAGGTGGAAAAGGAACAAGCCTTGGAACGGGCGGAATGGTTACAAAACTTAATGCAGCTAAAATTTGTCTTAAATCAGGCTGTGATATGGTTATCGCCAACGGCAATAATCCCCTTAATATCTACGATATTTTAGAGGGTAAGCCCGTTGGAACAAGATTTACGGAGAAAAACTGAAATGGAACAAATGCTAAAATCTGCAAAAGCGGCTAAAACGCTTGTGGCAAATCTCACAACCAAACAAAAAAACAAAGCTCTCATTTCAATGGCAGATGCTTTAGTTGCCTGTGAAGCCGACATTCTTGCCGCAAATGAAATTGATGTTAAAAACGCGCAGGGACTTGTAAGCGATGTTATGATTGACCGTTTAAGGTTAAATCACCAGCGCATTTTAGGAATGGCAAACGGTATCAAAGAGGTAGCGGAGCTTCCTGACCCCGTTGGCCGCGTTTTAGATGAGCACACAAGGGAAGACGGTTTAAACATTAAAAAGATTTCAGTTCCCATGGGTGTTGTTGCAATAATTTATGAAAGCCGCCCAAATGTTACGAGTGATGCTGCAGCATTGGCGCTTAAAAGCGGTAACGTTTGTGTGCTTCGAGGCGGTAAAGAAGCCTTTAATTCCGCCAATGCTATAGTTAAAGCGCTGAAAATCGGTTTAAACAAGGCGGGCGTTTGCGAGAATGCGGTTAACCTTGTGACCGATATCACAAGAGAAAGCGCAAATATGCTTATGACGGCGGATAGGTATGTTGATTTACTTATTCCGCGTGGGGGAGCAGGTCTTATAAATGCCTGCGTTAAAAATGCAACCGTGCCCTGCATTGCAACGGGAACGGGCATTTGCCATGTTTACGTGGAAAAAACCGCCAATTTTGAAATGGCTCTTAATATAATTGAAAACGCTAAAACAAGTCGCCCCAGCGTTTGCAATGCCGAAGAGGTTTTGCTTGTTGACAAGGCCATTGCAAAGGGATTTTTACCCCTTTTAAAGCAAAAAATAGTTGATGAAAGAAAAGAAAAGGGCCTTGTTCCCGTTGAACTTCGCCTTGATGCTTTTGCCGCAGACATAATTGAGGGAACAAAAGCCTGCGAAAAGGATTTTGACACCGAATTTCTCGATTATATTCTCGCCGTTAAATGCGTTGACAACGTTACCGAAGCAACCGAGCACATTTGCCTTCATTCAACGGGACACAGCGAGGCAGTTATTACCAACGATGATACTGTAAAACAGTTTTTCGTTCAAAACATTGATTCTGCCGCGGTTTATATTAACACATCAACCCGTTTTACCGATGGCGGTGAATTCGGTCTTGGCTGTGAAATGGGTATTTCAACACAAAAGCTTCACGCAAGGGGACCTATGGGTCTTAAAGAACTTAATACCTACAAGTATGTTATTTCTTCAAACGGAAACGTAAGGTGATTAAAATGAAATATGGCTTCATTGGTTGCGGAAATATGGGCGGCGCTTTGGCGACTGCGCTTTCCAAAACCACCAAAGATATTATGCTTGCCGATTATGATGAAACCAAGGCGCTCGACTTGTCGAAGAAGCTTGAATGCAAATGCGGCACAAATGATGACGTGGTTTTAAACTGTGAGAGGATTTTCCTCGGAGTAAAGCCACAGGTTATGGAGGGCGTTTTAGCACCTCTGAAAGGAAAATTTGCAGAGAAAAAGCCGCTTATTATAACAATGGCTGCAGGAATTAAAATCAAAGCCTTTGAGGGACTTTGCGGTGTCAAGCTTCCCACAATTCGCATTATGCCTAACACACCCGTAAGCGTTGGCAAGGGAATGGTGCTTTACTGCACCAATGAACTTGTAAGCAGTGAGGAAATTGATGATTTCCTTTTTGATATGCGTTTTGCAGGGGAATTTGACCCTTTGGGCGAAGACCTTATTGATGCAGGTTGTTCGGTTTCGGGCTGTGGCCCCGCGTTTATGTATATGTTCATTGATGCCCTGGCCGAAGGCGGCGTTGCCTGTGGACTTAGCCGTGAGCAGGCTGTTAAATATGCCGCTCACACAATGATGGGCGCCGCAGAGCTTGCGCTGAAATCGGGGAAGGAGCCTGAGCAACTGAAAATTGAGGTTTGCTCTCCCGGGGGCAGCACTATTGAGGGTGTGAGGGTCTTTGAAAAAGGCGGTCTTAAAGAGTGTGCGGTTGATGCGGTTAAGGCCTCATTTAAAAGAAACAGGGAACTTGGAAACTAGTTTTTAAATGCCCTTTCCATTTCCTTTATAAAAGTTTTGGTTGTAATATCAATGTCACAAAGCAACGGTGTCAGTGGGTTGCAGTCCTCAAACTCCATTTTTAAAAGCGTAAGATTTCTTATAGCTTTAAAAACTATCATAAGCTGTTTTATGTGCAGTTTTTCGATGAGGTTTGTTGCGGCTGCTTCCCGTAGTTCTGACACTGTTTTTTTGTAAATTTTTTCTGCTTCGTTAATTAAATAAGAATGTTTTTCACCTTTAATTTCGGTGTTGCATTTAACATAAATTTCATCCAGCAGTAGGGCAGTATCGTTATAGTATTGTGTGATTTTTCGCAGTTTTTCAATTAGAATTTCATTCAAAGTAAAGCGAAGAAAACTGTCGTTCATTGAAATAACCGTGAAAAACATAGGTGTAATGAGCGTAATATAGGTGTGTGAGGGATTTTTACCGTTCTCTGAGTTTTCAAAAAAGCGCTCAAGCTCGTTTGCAATGTGAAAATGTTGACTCAAAAATTTGTGTGAATTAACGGTTAAGTTGTTTTTTGCCATAAAATTTCCTCCAATTATTTTAAGACTCAATTTTTAAAATTGCGGTCTTTTTTGTTTTTATTGATGAAATCAGCACAACTGCTGAACAAACAAAGCAAACCGAGGCGCCAAGTGAAAGGGATGAAGGGGATAGAACAAAGGACTGATTGTTAGAAAGCACGGGCAGGGTTAATTTTAAAACTTTAATAAAGCCGTAGGTAAAAGACGTTGATAAAGCGCCGTGTAAAACACGAAAAAATAAAAATTTTAATTTATTGACCTTAAAGTTCTTTATTACCGATAAAACCTGAAGCTGAATGCTGATTCCGCCAAAACCTAATAGGAATGCGGCAAAATATAAATTTTTTGCGGTAATAATTCCCGTTGTTATTTCAAAAAAGGGAAGAATTTGTTTTAAATTATATTCTTTCAAGACCTCGCTAAAAACCGAAAATAAAATAACGAAAGCGCAAATGTTAATAATACTTTGTGTTGCATCTGACACCGCTTCAACAAAAGTATCACCCAGGTTTTGCTGTCTATAATTTGAAGTAACTTGTGTATATTTAATTTTAGGCTTTAAGAAAACAGCGAATATTAAAGATGTTAAAATGTGTGATAAAAGCAAAATATATCCTAAATTTTTAGAATGAAAAATCTTTTCGCCAACAGCCAGCACGACAAAGGCAGGCCCTGCATTAACACAGTAGCA
>JAZSBX010000092.1:0-2844 GCA_045602605.1 Acutalibacteraceae bacterium | reverse complement strand
ACCGGTTTTTTCATCGGTAAGGCCGTTTCTCACATCATCAATGCTTGCAGGGGAATAGCAAAGCTTTGCCGCGCTTGCACCGGTGCGCTCGGGGTCGGGAGTATGTGCTAAAAGCGTTACTTTAGGCATAGTAATTCTCCTAAAAAATTATATATTTATTTCATTATACCAAATAACCTTATATCTGGCAATTAAAATTTTAATAAAAAATTTTTAAAAAATATCGAAAAAGGGCTTTTTTAGTCGGACAAAATGTGGTACAATATAAAAAAGCATATCTTTGGGAGGAAAATTATGGCAAGCATTGATTTTACACACACACCTTACGGCGAGCTGGCAATCATCTCCATGCGCGGCTGTGAGGACATTTCATCCAAGGTTGATTACTATCTCACCCAGTGGCGCGATGCGGCTGAAGGTCAGTCCTACGTTGTAACCGCAAACTGCCCCCGTTTCGGCACAGGTGAGGCAAAGGGCGTTTTAAACCACAGCGCCCGCGGTCTTGATGCTTACATTATCTGCGATTGCTTCAACTATTCGGTTGAATATAAAATGTACGGCAGAAGCGTTCCTATGAGTCCCGATGACCATTTTCAGGATTTAAAGCGTGTTATTGCGGCCCTTGGCGGCAAGGCAAGAAGAATTACCGTTATCATGCCCATGCTCTATGAGGGAAGACAGCACAGAAGAACCTCCAGAGAATCTCTTGACTGCGCAATGGCACTTCAGGAGCTCGTTGCAATGGGTGTTAAGAACATAATCACCTTTGACGCTCACGACCCCCGCGTTCAAAACGCAATTCCCCTTGACGGTTTTGACAACGTTCAGGCAACCTATCAGATGATTAAGGCTTTGCTTAAGAATTACAAGGATATTGAACTTGACCCCCAAAAAACAATGATTGTTTCTCCCGATGAGGGCGGTATGGGTAGATGTATTTACTATTCTTCCGTTTTAGGCCTGCCTCTCGGTATGTTCTACAAGCGCCGTAATTATTCCATAATCGTTAACGGCAAAAACCCCATTGAGGCCCACGAATTTTTGGGTGATGATGTTGAGGGCAAGGATTTGATTCTTGTTGACGATATGATTTCTTCGGGCGAATCAATGCTTGATATCGCCGCAAGGCTTAAAGAAAAAGGCGCAAAGCGAATCTTCATTTTCTCCACCTTCGGTCTTTTCGTTGAAGGCTTTGAGAAATTTGATGAGTACTATAAAAACGGTTACATTGATAAGATTTTCACTACAAACTTAATTTACAATCCCCCCGAGCTTTTGGAAAAAGAGTGGTACTGTAACGTTAATATGGCAAAGTACATCGCTCTGCTTATTGACACCCTTAACTGCGATAATTCCATCAGCAACCTTCTTAACCCTATTGATAGAATTAAGAACTGTGTTGCTAAATACAAAGAGGGTAAATAAGGAAAAATAAAAACCTCCCGTTGTTTTCACAACGGGAGGTTTTTTCGCCCACGCCCCATAAGGCAGTATTTGTTTCTCAAATAAAATTCCCCGTGTTATCGCCAAAAGCCTCGAAAGGCGACAGCCTTTCTACTTTTTGTGGCTTCAACACAGGAAATTTCGCTTTTTTACGAAACTGCGAAGCACCTTAAAAAGAAAATTTTTAGTGCAAGAAAAGGCAAAAACACCCGATAACGCTGACGCGTATCGGGTGTTTTTAACGCATTATTGTGCAAAAATTTCACTTTTTAAGGAAATACTGCCTTATGGGGCGTGGGCGTTATGCTTTTAATTTTTATTCTACTGCGCGGATGAGGTCTGGCTTGAATAAACCTCGCCGCCGATGGCATCTTCACCTGTGTAGGTGTTTATATATATTGTTATTTTGGAGTCAACACTAACCTTTGTGCCCACTGCAGGCTCGGTGCCGATAACCGAAAGGGCTTTTGCATTGTCATCCCAGCGGTCAACAATTTCAAAGTCGGTAAAGCCTGCCTCGTAAAGGCGGATGATGGCTTCCTGTTCACGCATATTTTTGATATTAGGAATGGCAATTTCTTTGGGTCCAAGGCTCACAACAACCTCAATTTCAATGTTTTCCTTAAAGGTTGTTCCTTTTTCCACGTTTTGGGAAATGACGGCGCCGCGAGGAATGTTGTCATCATATTTTTTGCTTGCCACAATGAAGGTGTAATTCTCGTATTCCTCACCTTTATCGGTGGCCGCCAAAAGGTCGGAAAGAACTGCGCGTGTTAAATCAGGAACGGTTTGATTGCCTTCATCGGAAGCATAGCTTGTAACAAGTTCACCCGACACATGAACATCGGGAGCCGAGTTTTCCGATGTTCCCGTTGAAACACTGCTATTGCCAAAAAGGTCATCACCGAAAAGGGTGAAAATGAGAACGAGGGAAACAACAAGGAAAACACAGGCGGGTGCAACCGATGCAATAATTGCATATTTGTTGCCCTTGCTCAGCTTTTTCTTTGTCTTTTTGCCCGATTTTTTGGTTTTACCCGCCGCGCTTGCCGTGGCAGGAACACCCTGCAGAAATTCCGATTTAAAAATTTCCATATCGGCGGTTCGGTCAGCGCAGTTAACCTGCAATGCGTTTGCCAGCGCCATTAGAACACCTTTTGGCAGTTGATGCGCAATTTTTGCGGGAACCGACATATTGTCGGCTTCAATTCTTGTGGTGGCTTCGGGTGGATTTGTGCCGATAAGCACACGGAAAACGGTGGCGGCAATAGCATAAACATCGGTTCCGCTACCAATTTCGCCAACACCCTCCAAACCGTATTGCTCGGGCGCGGCAAAGCCGTGGAAAAGTTGTGTTTCAAGGGAACTGTCGGTTTTTCTTAAACCCTTAACGCAAAGGCC
>JAZSBX010000091.1:0-16912 GCA_045602605.1 Acutalibacteraceae bacterium | reverse complement strand
TTCCCGAATTGGAACGGGCGCTGATAGAATAAATCAGTTTTCCCTGATACTCCGTTGTGTGAAGCGGCGTTGCCGAATTGAAGCCGAAAATATAAACCTTTGAAATGTACTGCCCGTTTAGACTGCTGAAAACCGAAACTGCCAGCTTATTTCCCATTGGTGACAGCGCCACATCGCTTACAATCTCAACCGAACTGCTCCATTCAAAAAGCATCTTTGAATTTTTTGAATAAACCGTGACCTTTGAAGCGAAATCCTTTGAGGTGGTGGCAACGGCATAAGCGCCCGAACGGGATAGCCCTGCCGATATAATATTATCCTCATAGTTTTCCGAAAGGATAAGCTTATCAACACCGTAAAGCTTTAACCCTTTTCCGCCCTGCTCATAAACCACAGCCCTTGTGGGGGAGGTTTTCATCACAGGTGAAGAAAAGCCGTGGGCAGAACTCAACGCCTTTTTTCCGCCCAAAGAATAAACCTCAAGGTTTGTATCGGTAAGGGTGTAAACAAGACTTCCTTGTTTCTCGGCTAGCAAGGAATCACCGCCAACGAGAGAAGCGGGATATTCCCCACCGCTTAAAGAATACTTAAAGCCTGTAAGAAAATCTCCTATCCCCGTGGGAAGCAAAAAGCTTGCAGTTATAAGTATCACGGCAACAACCGAAACCGAGATAAACACGGCGCGATTAACAGCCTGCCTTTTTTTCTTGTTGCCTTTAACAACTCGCAGTCTGCCGCCTTGACCTTCGGAGGCTTTTTCGCCGCCGCGTTTTTCCTTCATTTCAATATCTTTCGTCTGATTTTTAGACTTTTTCGTAGCGCGTCTAACGTTTTTCTTTCTATAATTAGGCACTTTGTCACCTTCTATCCTAAAATGCGAATTAATACAAAACTTTTTCCAAAAACAGGCCTTTTGCGGGAACCGTCATTCCAATTTCATCGCGGTCAAGAGAAAAGATATTTTTAATATCCTCCTCGTTTAATTTACCGTTTGAGGCATCGAGGGCGGTGCCCACGATTATCCTTACCATATTGTAAAGAAATCCGTTCCCCGTTACCGAAAGCAGCACAAGGTTATCCTTCTTTTCCACCCTGCACTCACTTATGGTGCGAACGGTGTCGGTGACCGTTCTTTTTGAGGAGGAAAAGGATTTAAAATCGTGGGTGCCCATAAGGGCGCTGCAAAGCCGATTCATTTTATCGGTATCAAGCGGAGTTTTTATATGCAGGGCATATCTTGAAATAAGGGGGTCGGCAACTGTGCCGTTGTCAATAACATAGGTGTATGTTTTCCCCTTTGCCGAGTATCTTGCGTGGAAATCGGGGGCAACATCTGTTGCCGAAAACACTGCGATATCATCGGGCAAAAGTCGGTTAAGACCGGGCACGAAGGCCGATGTTGGAATGCTTTGGCTACAGTCAAAATGGCAGTAAAACTCTCTTGCGTGAACACCTGCATCGGTGCGACTGCAACCTGTTAATCCCACACGCTCTTTAAGCATTTCCTCAAGGGCATCCTGCAGGGTTTCCTGCACGGATTTACCGTTGGGCTGAACCTGCCAGCCGCAATAATCAGTGCCGTCATATGAAATTTTAAGAAGCACTCTTTTCATAAGCTACCCCTAAAAGAAAATATTTAAAACAACCATTGCTGCGCACACCAAAACACAAAGGCCGACCGAATAAAAATCCCTTTTTAAGAGCCTTAACTGCTTCATTCGGCTACGCCCCTCGCCACCGTTATAGCAACGGCATTCCATTGCCTCGGCAAGCTCGTAAGCCCTGCGGATTGATGAAATTAAAAGCGGCACCAGAATGGGAACCAGGGCTTTTATTTTCTCGGTTAATTTACCCTCTGTAAAGCAGGCGCCTCTTGCCTTTTGGGCGTTCATAATCTTCCCCGTTTCCTCCAAAAGCGTGGGAATAAAGCGGAGTGCGATGGTTATCATCATTGAAAGCATATGAACAAGGTTGCCAAGCCCGATTAATTTAAGGGGTGATAAAAGCCTTTCCATTGCATCGGTTAAATCGTTAGGTGTTGTGGTGTAGGTAAGGGCTGAACTGATTAAGATAAGCAAAATAACCCTTGTGGACATAAACACGGCGCGCATAATTCCATCTGTGGTAATCTTAAAAATCCACCAATCAAGCAAAACCGTGCCTGTGCTTACATAAAAGGTGTTAATAACTGCCGTGAAAATCACAATAGGTAAAATCACCTTAAGGTTTTTAAGGTACATTTTCACAGGGATTTTCGAGGTTATAAGCAGGGCTATGCAAAAGCCTGCAATAAGACCGAGGCTTACAAAATTACCTGCAAGAAAAATGAAAACGATTATGGCAATTAAAAGTATGATTTTTACTCTCGGGTCAAGCCTATGCAAAACGGAACGTGTGTCGATAAACTGACCGAAGGTGATGTTATCAAGCATTTTCATCCCTCCTATTTCCATAGGATAGGATTGCTTTCACGGCATCCTCAATGGTGTAAACGTTACTTGGAACGTTAATTCCCTGCTTTTTAAGCTCCAGAAAAACCTTGGTGATGTTAGGCACATTAAGACCGATTTCCAAAAGCTTTTCGGAATTTGAGAAAACATTATGCACGGTGTCAAACATAAACACGCTGCCCTTGTTCATTACAAGAATTCTATCTGCAACAAGAGCAATATCATCCATACTGTGAGAAACCATAATAACGGTGGCGCCCTTTTTATCACGGCAGTCTTTAACAATTTTTAAAATATTTTCTCTGCCAATGGGGTCAAGGCCTGCCGTGGGCTCATCAAAAATAAGCACCTTCGGTTCCATTGCAAGAACTCCCGCAATGGCAACCCTGCGCTTTTCTCCGCCCGATAAATCAAAGGGCGAAGCGTTAAGCAATTCCTCTCTTATTCCCACCGATTTTGCGGCGGCAACCACACGGTCACTGATTTCATCTTGTGACAGCCCCATATTTTTAGGGCCGAAAGCAATATCCTGCGCCGCGGTTTCTTCAAAAAGCTGATATTCGGGATACTGAAAAACAAGGCCCACCTTTTCACGGATTTTTTTGATTTTGGTGCCTTTTTCCCAAATATCCTTGCCCTCAAAAAGCACCTTACCTGCCGCTGGTGTTAAAAGGCCGTTTAAATGTTGCACAAGGGTAGACTTACCCGAACCCGTATGACCGATAACACCAATGATTTCGCCCTGTTCAATTTTTAAATTAATATTACTTATTGCTGCCGTAGGGCTTGGTAACCCACCGGAATAAGAATAGGATAAATCCATGACTTCTATGATAGACAAGTGATTTTCCTCCTCCCATTCTGAAACTTAAAATAATTATTTTAATGCCGCCGCTATTTGCGCCGCGCATTCCTCCACCGAAATACCATCGGTGTTAACATTAACGCCGTTTTGTTTAAGCCTGTAAAGCAGTTCACTGGTTTGGGGCACGGCAAGACCGATTTTTTTAAGAAATTCTATTTCGCCGAAAACCTTTTTAGGCTCATCATCCACCACAATGGCGCCATCGTTCATAACAACGGCGCGGTTGGCGTTTTCGGCCTCCTCCATAAAGTGGGTTATTAAAACAACCGTAATACCAAGTTCACTATTAAGCCTTAAAAGGGTTTCCATAACCTCCTGCCTGCCCTTGGGGTCAAGCATTGCGGTTGGCTCATCAAGCACAATGCACTCCGGTTTCATTGCAATAATCCCCGCAATGGCAACCCTTTGCTTTTGTCCGCCCGAAAGCTGGTGGGGCGACTTAAATCTATGGTTGTACATTCCCACAGCCGTTAGAGCCTCATCAACCCTTTGTCTTATTTCCTCGGGTTTAAGGCCTAAATTTTCGGGGCCGAAAGCAACGTCATCCTCCACAACCGAGGCCACAATCTGGTTATCGGGATTTTGGAAAACAAGACCAACGCGGCGTCTTATTTCAAACTCGTTTTCGGCCTTGAGCGTAGAAAGGCCGTCAACGGTTATGTCACCTTTGGTGGGCTTGTAAAGACCGTTTAATAGCTTTGCCAGGGTGGATTTCCCCGAACCGTTATGACCGATAATAACCGTAAAACTGCCGCGCTCAATTTCTAAATTAAAATTTTCAAGCACCCGTTTTTTGTTATCGGCATCGGTGTATTCATAAGACACACCATTAACACAAATAATGTTATCTTTCATATTTACCTTTCCCAAATGGTAGTATTTCCGCAGGGCAGCACAATGTCCTTTGCGGTGACATTAAGACCGATTTCATCGGTGTAAACCCTGCCGCCGAGATTTTTAGCAACACAGTTTTTAACCATAAAGTTTAAAATTGTTGCCGAAAGACCGCCCGTGTAGGAATTAAGGAAGAAAAACAGCGGATTATCACTTAAAAGCTTCCCCGTTTCGGTTAAAAGTTCTTCAATTTGTTGTTCAAGCTTCCAAATCTCGCCATTTGGTCCCCTGCCGTAGGATGGCGGGTCCATTATAATGGCATCATATTGGTTGCCACGGCGGATTTCACGCTTTACAAACTTAAGGCAGTCATCCACAAGCCATCTGACCTCTTTATCGGCAAGGCCTGATGCCACGGCGTTTTCCTTTGCCCATTGCACCATGCCCTTTGAGGCATCAACGTGGGTAACAGCCGCGCCTGCAGAAAGACAGGCAACGGTTGCGCCGCCTGTGTAAGCGAAAAGATTTAACACTTTAATTGGGCGGTTGGCATTTTTAATAAGCTCGTAAGCCTTTGCCCAGTTAACCGCCTGCTCGGGAAAAAGACCCGTGTGTTTAAAGCCCATTGGTTTAAGGCGAAAGGTTAAATCTCTGTATTTAACACTCCAAACATCGGGCACCTTCTTTAAAGGCTCCCAATATCCACCGCCGGTGTTTGTTCGGTGGTATATAGCGTGGGCATTATTCCAGCGCCTATCGGTCCTCTCCCCACTCCAGATAATCTGTGGGTCGGGGCGGATAAGGATAATATCTCCCCAGCGTTCAAGTCGCTGGCCCGAATCGGCATCCAGCAGCTCGTAATCAAAAAAATCGTTTACAAATCGCATTGAATTCTTGTGTCCTTTTCTTTGTTTGCGGCATTTTCGCTGAACGGAATGCCCAGATGCGAATAAGCAAGGCTTGTTGCACAGCGACCGCGTGGAGTTCTCGTTAAAAAGCCGATTTGCATAAGGTAGGGCTCGTAAACATCCTCTAAAGTGATGCTTTCTTCTCCAATTGCGGCGGCAAGGGTGTCAAGACCAACGGGGCCACCGCCGTAAACGTTTATAATCGTTGTCAGCATACGGCGGTCAAAATCATCAAGACCAAGCTCATCAATTTCAAATCTTGCAAGCGCCGTTCTTGAAACCTCTTCGGTGATGGCGCCGTTAAATTGAATTTGAGCAATGTCGCGCACACGCTTTAAAAGGCGGTTGGCAATTCTCGGTGTTCCACGGGAACGAGATGCAATTTCCAAGGCGCCCTCATCATCAATGGGAATTTCTAAAATTCTTGCGGAACGCTTAATGATTTCGGCAAGCTCCTCGGGAGTGTAAAGGTCAAGGCGTAGCAGCACTCCGAAACGGTCCCTTAAAGGCGCTGAAAGCTGACCCGAACGGGTGGTTGCGCCCACAAGGGTGAAATGAGGCACATCAAGGCGAATTGACCTAGCCGAAGGGCCTTTGCCGATTATAATATCAAGAGAAAAATCCTCCATAGCAGGGTAAAGAATTTCCTCAACATTTCTGGGCAGGCGGTGAATTTCATCAATAAAAAGAACATCGCCCTCATTAAGGTTTGTAAGAATAGCCACAAGGTCACCCTGCTTTTCTATGGCAGGGCCCGAGGTCACGCGGAAGTTAACACCCATTTCCTTGGCAATGATGCCCGAAAGGGTTGTTTTACCAAGACCGGGAGGTCCGTAAAGCAAAACGTGGTCAAGGCTTTCGTTTCGCATTTTAGCGGCTTTTATATAAATATTAAGATTTTCCTTGGCCTTGCTTTGACCGATGTATTCATCCAGCGTTTTGGGGCGCAGGGTAACTTCGCTGTCATCATCTATTCCCGAAAACTCAGGGGAAACAACGCGGTTTTCAAAATCGAAATCATTGAGCATTTCGGTCACCTACCTTTTTAAAAGTTGTTTTAAAGCAAGTTTTATAAGCTGTTGCGTGTCTAAATTCGGGTCAAGAGTGCTTACTGCCGAAAAGGCCTCGCTGCTGGAAAATCCCAAGGAAACAAGGGCGGCAACCGCCTCTTTAACGGCGCTTAATTCACCACTTTGAGGGGGTGCTGAAAGGTTTGCGCCGCGAAGGTCAGTGCTTTTGCCGAACTTGTCTTTAAGTTCAAGAATAATTCTTTGTGCGCTTTTGGGACCAAGACCCGAAACGGTGGATAATCCCTTGGCATCTCCGCTTATAATAAGCAAAGTAATTCTATCGGGGGTAAATTCAGAAAGAATGGCAAGGGCGGTTTTAGGACCGATTCCACTGACCGAGGTCAGATTTTTAAACATTTCAAGTTCCTCTATGCTCAAAAAGCCGAAAAGGGTTATGGAATCCTCTTTAACGGCCATAAAGGTTGTGAGAAAAACATCTTGTCCAATGGAGGGAAGCTTTGATAACGTGTTGTTTGTAACTAAACACCTGTAACCCACGCCGCCGCATTCCACAACGGCAGAGGAAGAATCGGTGTAAATAAGTTTTCCGTTTAAAGATGCAATCATTTCTTTTTTGCCTCCCTGACTAGTTTTGCATAGGTTGTAGATGCGCTGTAAGCGTGGCAAATGGCAAGAGCCAACGCATCGGCCGTGTCATCGGGCTTTGGCACTTCGTTAAGCCCCAAAAACTGTTTTGTAAGTTCCATAACCTGCCGTTTTTCCGCCCTGCCATAACCCGTTACTGCCTGCTTTACCTGAAGCGGAGTATATTCAAAAACAGGCACGCCGTTTTGTTTTGCCGCAAGAACGATAACTCCCCTTGCCTGCGCCACATCAATGGCGGTTGTGGTGTTGGTGTTAAAAAAAAGCTTTTCAATGGCTACCGCATCGGGCTTTGCCTTTTGAAACAGCGTAAAGGCATCGGTATAAATGCTTTGAAGGCGCTCATCAAAATCGGTGTGCGCAGGGGTTGTTATGGCACCGAATTTAAGGGTGGTGAAGCGGTTTTGGTTATATTCAATAACGCCCCAGCCAACAATAGCATAACCCGGGTCAATGCCCACAATTCTCAAACAAAACACCGCCTTTTGCTTTAGGGTATAAAAATACTTATATATTATAACATATATTTATTATAAGAGCAACCATTTTAAAAGAAAAACATTCCTTTTTTAATGTCAAAAGGCGGCCTCATTGAGACCGCCTTTTTATATGTTCATAAAGCTTCTCGCAACCGCCCATAACATCGTGTTTCGTTGCCTCAAAATCTCCCGTGTACCAAGGGTCGGCCACATCGCGGGGAGTCTCGGTTAAGGATAAAAGCATAAAAATTTTGTTATCAGGGTCGGAGGGAATTATGCGAGCAATATTGCGCATATTGTTTTTATCCATACAAACTATGTAATCAAATTCGGCATAATCATCTCTTGTTACCTGCCGCGCCCTTTTGCCATCACAGTTTATGCCCATTGCATTTAAAATACGCTTTACAGGCGGATAAACTCCGTTTCCGATTTCTTCCCTTGAGGTGGCGGCAGAGGCGATGAAAAAGTCATTCTCCTCCCCTTTTCTCCTAACCAAATCCTTCATAACGAATTCCGCCATTGGGCTTCTGCAAATATTCCCGTGGCAAACGAAAAGTATTTTAACCATATAAACCTCTCAAAACTTGAATTTCTTAATTAGTATTAAACAAATCTTTGCTTTTGTCAATGGAAAATTTACATTTCCCCTTGTAAATTTGAAAAAATAGGTGTATCATTTAATAAAGAATAGGAGGCATAGAAAATGTCTAACATTTGGCACGATATCTCACCCAAAAGAATTAACCCCGAGGATTTTGTTTGTGTTATTGAAATTCCTATGGGCAGCAAGAAAAAATATGAACTTGACAAGGAAACGGGCCTTTTAAGCCTTGACCGTATTCTTTACACATCAACCCACTATCCTGCTAACTACGGTTTTATCCCCCGCACCTACGGCGATGACCAGGACCCTCTTGATGTGTTGCTTTTGTGTTCACAGTCTATTGAGCCTATGACGCTTGTACGAGCCTACCCCATTGGTATGATTTCTATGATGGATAACGGCAGAAACGATGAAAAAATCATCGCAATTCCCTTTAGTGACCCCACCTATAATCACTACACAAGCATTGACCAACTGCCCGCCCACGTTTTCGATGAAATGCGCCACTTCTTCACCGTTTACAAAAACCTTGAAAACAAGGACACCGCGGTTAAAGAGGTTTGCGGCAGAGATGATGCCATTAAGGTTATTAAATCCGCCATTGACAGTTATATCGATAATTTCTGCAAATAAAAATTTTAAAGCACTCTTCAAAACGAAGAGTGCTTTTCTGTTATTCCTGTTCAAGAATGTTTTTAAGGGCGTTATTAACATGCTCTACGGCAAGTTTTTCGGCTTTTGCGGCATCGCGCTGCAAAACGGCATTCATAATACCCTTGTGCTCGGTTATGGTTTTCTCAACCCTGCCCTTGCTTTGCATTGATTTTTCTCGGTAACGAATTCCGTAGCCGTGAAGGTCGTTAAGAATTTGTTTTAAAATTCGGTTGTGACAAATTTCATAGAGGCACTGATGGAACTTTCCATCCATATCCCGAAGCTTTTTATCATCGCCGCGTTTAAAATAAAACTCGGTCAAATCCACAATTTCCTGAAGGGCCACAAGTTCATCATCACTTGCGTTATTAACGGCGTGAACAGTGGCCAAACCCTCAATTAAAGACCTGATTTCATAAATATTTTTAATATCATCAATGGAAATGCCCTGAACCACGGCGCCTTTGTTGGGAACGATTTTAACAAGTCCGCCGAGTTCCAACTGTCTTAAGGCCTCTCTCACGGGTGTTCGGCTGACATTCAGCTCTTTGCCAACGCTGTTTTCGGTTATAGCGTTTCCGTTTTCATAATTACCCGAAAGAATTTGCTCTTTAAGATAGTCATAAACCCTGTTTGTCAGATTAACACTTTCGCTAACCATAATTATAATCTCTCTATTGTTTCAAGAATATAGTTGGCAAATTCCTCGCCCGTTGCGCCATCGCTTCTGCCTGTCATAACAAGCTTTTTCTCCGTTTGACCGCAAATTTCAAGCGCGGTTGATAATTTTTCGGCCTTTTCGGCATAGCCAATGTGTGAAAGAAGCATTGCGGCGGCACGAATAACGCTTGAGGGGTCGGCATAAATTGCTCTGCCCTCTTTAACCATACGAGGTGCGGAGCCGTGAATTGCCTCAAACATACAGTATTTCTTACCGAGGTTTGAACTGCCTGCGGTGCCAACGCCACCCTGAAGCTCGGCGGCCTCATCGGTGATAATGTCACCGTAAAGATTGGGAAGCACAATAACCTGGAAATCTCTGCGGCGCTTTTCATCAACCAGCTTTGCCGTCATAATATCAATATACCACTCATCAAAGGTGATTTCGGGATATTCGGCAGCAACCTTTCTGCAGCACTCAAGGAATTTACCGTCAGTGGTTTTAATAACGTTTGCTTTGGTTACGGCGGTAACCCTTGTTTTACCGTTTTTACGGGCAAAATCAAAGGCGGCGCGGGCAATTCTGTCGGTTCCCTGGGATGTGATAACCTTAAAATCAAAGGCCATATCCTCGGTGACATTTACACCCTGACTGCCAAGAGCGTATTCACCCTCGGTGTTCTCGCGGAAGAAGGTCCAGTCAATGCCCTGTTCGGGAATTTTAACGGGGCGCACATTGGCAAAAAGGTCAAGTTCCTTTCTCATTGCCACGTTTGCGCTTTCAATGTTGGGCCACGGGTCGCCCTTTTGGGGTGTGGTTGTGGGGCCCTTTAAAATAACGTCACATTTTTTAAGCTCGGCTAAAACGTCATCGGGAATGGGCTTGTTTTTAGCAACGCGGTTTTCAATGGTTAATCCCTCAATGGTGCGGATTTCAACCTTGCCTGCCTTAATATCATCGGCCAGCAAAACCTCTATTACCTTTTGAGCGTGACCCGTTATCATAGGGCCGATACCATCGCCGCCCACAACGCCGATAACAATTTTTTCGAGTTTTGTGTAGTCAACAAAATCGCCCTCGTTTTTAAGGCGCTCAACACGGTCGGCCTGCTGTTTTAAAATTGCCTCAAACTTTGCAAGTGTTTCTTTAAAATCGTACATTTCAGTCTATCCTTTCATCTTTATGGAATTAATCTTACCGCCTGCTAAAAGAACCTCTTGCTCTTTATCGGTAAGTTCAATAATCATATTAATTTCCTTGCCGTTAACGAAAACGGTAACCTTGCCCGATTTAACCTGCTCTACGGCGTTTTCGATAACTATCTTGTCATCAGCCGAAATCATATCATAATCTGCAGGGTTTGCGAAAACAAGGGGCAAAATTCCGGAATTGATAAGATTTGCCTTGTGAATTCTTGCAAAGCTCTTTGCAAGCACCGCCTTAACGCCGAGATAAAGAGGAACAAGGGCTGCGTGCTCACGGCTGGAACCCTGTCCGTAATTCTCGCCGCCTATGATAAATCCGCCGCCATTTGCTTTGGCACGGGCCGGGAATTCGGGGTCACAGGGGGTTAAACAGTAATCCGACAAATGAGGAATGTTTGAACGGAAAGGAAGCAGTTTTGCATTTGAAGGCATAATGTGGTCGGTTGTAATGTTATCCTCAACCTTAATAAGGGCAATTCCCTCAATGGTTTCGGGTGTTGCCACATTCACGGGGAAGGGCTTAATGTTGGGGCCCTTAATTACCTCTACCTCATCGGGAGTTTTGCTGGGGGACACAATCATATTATCATTAATTTCGAATTTTTCGGGCATTTTAACGCTTAAATCAACCTTGTCGGCATACGTTCTGGGGTCGGTCAAAAAGCCTTCCAGAGCGCTTACGGCCGCCGTTTCGGGGCTTACAATGTAAACGCCTGCCGAAGTTGTGCCGCAACGGCCCTTAAAGTTGCGGTTAATGGTGCGAAGGGACACCGCATCGCTGGCGGGTGCCTGACCCATTCCAATGCAGGGACCGCAACCCGATTCAAGAATTCTGGCACCCGCATCAATCATATCGGCAAGGGCGCCGTTTCTTGCAATCATATTAAGCACCTGCTTTGAGCCGGGAGCAATAACAAGGCTAACGTGTGCCGGAACGGTTTTACCCTTTAAAATGCGGGCCACCTTCATCATATCAAGATAGGAACTGTTGGTGCAGCTTCCTATCATAACCTGGTCAACCTTAACTCCTTTAACCTCACTAACCTTTTTAACGTTATCGGGGCTGTGAGGAAGGGCGGTAAGAGGTTCAAGAGAAGATAAATCAACCGTTATTTCCTCATCATAAACCGCATCGCTATCGGCGTAAAGTTGGGTGAAATCCTTTTCCCTATCCTGTGCTTTAAGGAAGGAAAGTGTGGTTTCATCGGTGGGGAAAATTGAGGTTGTGGCTCCTAGTTCGGCACCCATATTCGTTATTGTGGCTCTTTCGGGAACGCTTAAGGTCTTAACACCCTCGCCGCAATATTCGATAACCTTACCAACGCCGCCCTTAACGCTTAAAACACGAAGAACCTCTAAAATAACATCTTTAGCGGTTACAAAGGGCTTTAATGCGCCTGTAAGTTCAACCTTTAAAACCTTGGGCATATTCATATAATAGGTTCCGCCGCCCATTGCAACGGCAACATCAAGACCGCCTGCGCCCATTGCTAGCATACCGATTCCGCCGCCCGTTGGAGTGTGGCTGTCAGAACCCAAAAGGGTTTGACCGGGAATGCCAAAGCGTTCCAAATGAACCTGGTGACAAATACCGTTGCCCGGCTTTGAAAAATAAATTCCGTGCTTATCGGCAACGGTTTGGATATATTTGTGGTCATCGGCATTTTCAAAGCTTTGCTGAAGCATATTGTGGTCAATGTAGGCAACCGAACGAAGGGTTTTAACCTGACCGATTTCCATTGCCTCAAGCTGCAAATAAGCCATTGTGCCTGTGGAATCCTGCGTCAAGGTTTGGTCGATTTTAATACCAATTTGTTCCCCAGCAATCATCTCGCCCTCAACCAAGTGACTTTTAATGATTTTTTGTGTTAAATTCATTCCCATTTTTTCTACCTCTTAGAATTAAACTTGATATGTATAATTGTATACAATTATACAATCGCTGTCAATGGTAAAATTATATAAAAAAAGAAAAACGGCAAAGCGGTGCTTTGCCGTTTTAAACAATCCACAATTAGTTGGTAATGGTAAGCTCGGTGTCCTTGTCGAAAAGGTGAATCTTTGCGGTTTCAAGAGCAATCTTAATCTTGTCACCGGGGCGTGCGGTGGAGTTGGGGCTAACGCGTGCGTTAATGGTCTGACCTTCACAGTTCATATAAAGGTAGGTTTCAGCACCCATAAGCTCGGTAACTTCAACATCGGCCTCAACAATGCCTTCGGGGTTAGCCTCAATAAGGGCGGGCTCATCGTGAACATCTTCAGGACGGATACCCATAATAACTTCCTTATCAATGTAAGGCTTAAGGCAATCCTTCTTGTTCTTGGACTCGGGAAGAGCGATGCGATATTTAACGCCTGCGCGGGTCTTGGTGTCTTCAGAACCGAATTCAACGAAATATTTTCCATCTTCCTCTAAAAGTTTGCACTCAATGAAATTCATCTGAGGAGAACCGATGAAGCCTGCAACGAAGAGGTTGCAAGGATATTTGTAAAGATTGTTAGGTGTGTCAACCTGCTGGATAAGACCACTCTTCATAACAACGATACGTGTACCCATTGTCATAGCTTCGGTCTGGTCGTGGGTAACATAAATAAACGTTGTTCCAAGACGCTGGTGAAGTTTAGAAATCTCGGTACGCATTTGTGCACGAAGTTTAGCATCAAGGTTTGAAAGAGGCTCGTCAAGCAAGAATACCTTAGGCTCACGAACAATAGCACGGCCTAAAGCAACACGCTGGCGCTGACCACCGGACAAAGCCTTGGGCTTACGCTCGAGAAGATGCTCAATATCAAGAATACGAGCAGCCTCTTCAACGCGGCGCTTGATTTCCTCTTTAGGAGTTTTGCGGAGTTTAAGACCGAATGCCATATTGTCAAAAACGGTCATGTGGGGGTAAAGAGCATAGTTCTGGAAAACCATTGCGATGTCACGGTCTTTAGGAGCAACATCGTTAACGAGGCGGTCGCCAATGTAAATTTCACCCTCGGAAATTTCTTCAAGACCTGCAACCATACGAAGGGTTGTAGACTTACCGCAGCCGGAAGGACCAACGGGAATGATGAATTCCTTATCCTTGATTTCAAGGTTGAAATCAGAAACAGCGATAACGCCGCCGGGATACTTTTTGTATACATTTTTAAGTGATAAACTTGCCATGTAAATTTAACCTCCTATGACAAATAAAAATCCATATAGTATTATAATGGAATAGGTTAGGCGAAACGCGTTTAAGCGTTTCTGCAAACTACATTTATTATAACAAACATAAAGCAAAATTACTATAATTAAGATTAGCCAAAGTTTTTTTGCGATTTTGTTTAAAATGTCCAACTGTTGTTAAGAATTTGTGAATTACGCTCCGCTACAGCGTCCTTTTCACGTCCTCATCGCTCATAGGCAGGCATTCTCCGCTTTTAAGTGTGTCAGGTAACGTAAGCTCACCTATTGCACATCTGTGCAGTTCGTTAACACCAAGACCGAAAACACCGAACATTCTTTTAACCTCGTGATATTTTCCATCAAAAAGTGTTAATCTTGCTTTATTTGGCTCTAAAATTTCCAGGTTTGCGGGACGGCATTTAGTGCCGTCTGAAAGGACAACGCCCTTTTGAAATTCGGCCTTAAGGCCTTCTTTAAGCTCCCCGTCAAGGGTTGCAATGTAAACCTTTCCCGTTTTGTTTTTTGGTGAAATTATTTTGTGGGCGTATTCCCCATCGTTGGTTATTATTATAAGACCCGTTGTGTCCTTATCAAGCCTGCCCACGGGAAACAGTTTTTGTCTTTTAAGATTTTCGGGAACAAGGTCCACCACCGTTTTGCGGTTTTTATCGTTTGATGCGCTTAAAATTCCCTTGGGTTTATTAAGCATTATATAAACGAATTCGTTATAGCCTACGGTTTGTCCCTTAAGTTTTACCTCGCAGTTTTCGGGATTGATTTTTTCATCTGCCGCTTTAACTACCCTGCCGCTAACAGTGACCTCTCCCCTTTTTATAAAACGCTTAATTTCACTGCGGGAAATGTTCGTCACATTTGAAAGCATTTTATCAATTCTTATTTTTTCCATTTAATAGTTCCTTATTTCTGGAGTGGTTTCATTTCGCTCATTTCGGCGCCGAAAATATGTCCGCCGATTATTTTGCCCTCGGCAATAATCAACGTGATTTTATTATCAAGGTCATCCTTGTATTCATAAATTTGCACCTTTTGACCCTTGTAATCTGCCAAGGGGAAGCCGAATTTTGTCTGAAAGGATAAATATTCCTCGTATTCCTGGCCAAAGCTGTTCGGCACAACCGTTTCTTTAAAAGAAACTGGCGTTTCGTGTGCTTTATAGCCAAGGGATAAAATATAATTTACTCGGCCTTCGTTTGTGTCGCCATCCCTTATTTCGGGAATAAGGGCGGTTTTTAGTGCGCCCAATAGCAAAAGCGAAAGCACAAGCCCTGAAATTGTTGCAACAAGGCCGCTTCTGCTAATCATAAAATAAATTTTCAAAACCGCCACCTCTTAAATCAAAATTATGATAAAAAGCAGCGGTTTATGATAAAACTAATCAATCAGCGCAACACAGTGGGCGCTGATACCCTCAAGGTTTCCTGTGAAACCGAGTTTTTCCTCGGTGGTTGCCTTAATATTTACACAGTCGATATCCACATTCAAATCCTTGGAAAGATTTTCACGCATTTGCTCAATAAACGGGGCAAGTTTTGGCTTTTGGGCAATAACGGTTGCATCAAGGTTAATAACCTTGTAGCCTTTTTCTTTAAGAAGTGAGCCGACCTGTCTTAAAAGAATTCGACTGTCAATGTTTAAAAACTCATCGCTTGTGTCGGGGAAATGTTTTCCTATGTCACCCAGCGCCGCAGCGCCCAAAAGCGCATCGCAAACGGCGTGAATGAGCACATCGGCATCGGAATGTCCCTGTAAACCAAGTTCAAAGGGAATTTGGGCGCCGCCTAAAATAAGTTTTCGGTTTTCGGTTAAACGGTGAACGTCATAGCCGTGTCCAATTCTCATAAGGTCTCCCCTCCCTCTTTAAGATACTCCTCTGCCACCTTTAAATCCTCTCTCGTTGTGATTTTAATATTTTTATAATCACCCTCGGTAACAAAGGTTTTAATGCCTATGCTTTCCATAATGGAAGCATCATCGGTGAATTTTTCGGTGTCGGCGTTAATAAGCGCCTCGGTATAATCAGAAACTCTGACCCCCTGGGGTGTTTGAACGCTTATAAGTCGGTCGCGATTAAGGGTTTTGATAACAAAACCGTCATTATCAATTTCCTTAATGGTGTCCTTTGCCTTAACTGCGCAAACCACACATTTGTTATCCTTTAAGGCGCCTACAACATCCTCAATGACATGCTGACTTACAAGGGGTCTTGCGCCATCGTGAATAAGGACATTTTCCGCTTTCTTGCTAACCGCCGAAAGGCCGTTTTTAACAGACTCCTGCCGATTATCACCGCCGCATACAATATCGGTAACCTTTGAAATGCCATACTCATCAACGAGAAGCTGAAGTCTTAAAATATCCTCGCTTTTTGACACAAGAATTATCTCGCTGATTAAGGGGCTTTTTTCAAAGGCGCGCAGGGTGTGAACAACAACAGGGGCGCCGCAAAGGGGTTCAAACATTTTTGAAATTCCCTGCATGCGGCTGGAAGTCCCTGCCGCAGCAACGATAACGGGCACAGCATCCTCACTTACCGTTTCTGACACAGGCGCAAATTCAATTTCAGATTTTAAATCAACCATAAAATCACCGTTTTAATAGTATTAAAAAAGGGCGCACCGCGGTACGCCCTTTAAAAATGCAGTAAAATTATTCTTCGTCCTCGCAGCCGCAGTCACAGCAGTCACAATCACAGCCATCGAAGTCAAACTCAAGGTCAGTACCGCAGTTGGGGCAGGTAATTCCCTCTTCTTCCAGCATTTCGCCGTCAAGATAGATAATGTCGTGACACTTGGGGCACTCAACCTCATAAAGGTCATCATCCTCACAGTCACAGCAATCGCAGTCGCAATCGTCATCATCTTCATAAATTAAATCTTCAACAGCAGAAAGGTCCTCATCAACGGCATCAACCTGCTCGCAAAGCTCGGCATAATCCTCTTCAATGCAGTCGATTTCTTCGGAAATGTCACCGAGCAAATCAATGATTGCGTTTAAGATTTTGCCTTCTTTGGTGTCGTTTTCAAGGCCAAGACCTTCAGCAAGACCCTTTATATAAGAAACTTTTTCACCGATAGTCATTGTTGTTTACCTCCAAATTTTTCTTATGCGCGCTCCATATATTCACCGGTACGGGTGTCAATACGGATTTTGTCGCCTTCATTAATGAACAGGGGCACACGAATTTCAGCGCCTGTTTCAAGTGTCGCAGGCTTTGTTGCATTTGTTGCGGTGTCACCCTTGAAGCCGGGGTCGGTCTCAGTGATTTCAAGTTCAACAAATGTGGGGGGTTCAACGCCGAACACTTTGCCCTTGTAGGAAAGAATTTTGCAAACCATATTTTCCTTAACAAACTTGAAGTTGTCGCCAAGGTCATCAGCGCCAACGGGAATAAGCTC
>JAZSBX010000090.1:0-12261 GCA_045602605.1 Acutalibacteraceae bacterium | reverse complement strand
CAAAAGAGGTTTACATTTGCGATATGATGGAAAACGAAATCGAAAAGCTTTGCCTTGTTGATGGTAAGGTTAAACTGCCCGTTGGCGGCTTTGAAATTGTAACCCTTAAAATTAAGGCATAATTAAAACACGCGTAAGTTTTTAACTTGCGCGTGTTTCTTTTTAAAAAACAAACCCGTGGTAACTTTTGCTACCACGGGGTTTTATTATGCATTAAGAATTATTCTTCAACGCTGTAGAGGGCAACCAATTTTTCAAGGTGTGCGCGGCGAGCCTTTGCGGCCTCGGCAGCCTTGTCAAAGAGTTCCTCTGCACGTTCGGGGAAGGAACGGGTAAGTGAAGAATAACGAGCCTCGTTCATAATGAACTCCTTGTAATCAGCAGTTGCAGGCTTGCTGTCAACAGTGAAGGGGTTCTTGCCCTGTGCCTTTAAGGCAGGGTTGTAACGGAAGAGGTCCCAATAACCAGAAGCCACGGCTTTTCTCATCTCGTTCTGGCAGTTAACCATACCACCCTTGATAGAGTGCATTTCGCAAGGTGAGTAGCAGATAACGATGGAAGGACCGTTGTAGGCTTCAGCTTCCTTAATTGCCTTAAGGGTCTGGTTCATATCAGCGCCCATAGCAATTTGTGCTACGTAAACATAGCCGTAGGACATTGCGATTTCGGCAAGGCTCTTCTTGTTAATTGCCTTACCTGCGGCGGCGAACTGTGCAACCTGACCGATGTTGGAAGCCTTGGAAGCCTGACCGCCTGTGTTGGAGTAAACCTCGGTATCGAATACCATAATGTTTACGTTTTCACCTGCGGCGAGAACGTGGTCAACACCGCCGAAGCCGATGTCGTAAGCCCAACCGTCACCACCGAAAATCCAGATGGATTTCTTTGCAAGGTATTCCTTTTTAGCAAGAACGGCAGGAGCAGTGGGGCAACCGGCCTTTGCAGCCTTCTCAATTTCAGCAATAAGAGCTTCGGTTGCGGCAGCGTTCTTGTTGGTGTCATCGGCAGTTGCAAGGTAATTTTCAGCAGCAGCCTTGAACTCGGCAGAAGCCTTGTCAGACTCGGCCATTTCCTTAACCTGTGCAATGAGGCCATCGCGGAGAGCCTTCTGGCCGAGGTACATACCAAAGCCGTGCTCGGCGTTATCTTCAAAGAGTGAGTTTGCCCAAGCAGGGCCGTGGCCCTTAGCGTTTACGGTGTAGGGAGATGTAGCAGCAGGACCGCCCCAGATAGAAGAACAACCTGTTGCGTTGGAGATGTACATTTTATCACCGAAGAGCTGGGTAACCAGGCGTGCATAAGCGGTTTCTGCACAACCTGCGCAGGATCCTGAGAACTCAAGGAGAGGCTTTTTGTACTGAGAGGTGATAACGTTTGCATCAGATGCAAGGCCATCCTTCTCGGTAACGTTGGCAACACAGTAATCAAATACATCCTGTTCAGCAAGCTGGGTGGATTGTGCAACCATTTTAAGAGAGTTTGTGGGACATTCGCCTACGCAAACGCCGCAACCCATACAGTCAAGGGGAGAAACGGTCATTGTGTAAGCATAACCCTTGTTGGTTGCAAGCTTTTCTTTAACGGCGTAGCGGGTGTTTGCAGGAGCAGCTGCCTTTTCCTCAGCAGATAAAGCGTAAGGACGGATGGTAGCGTGGGGGCAAACGAATGCGCACTTGTTACAACCGATACAGGTTTCGTTGTCCCATTCGGGACCCATAACGGCAACGCCGCGCTTTTCGTGTGCGGAAGCGCCCTGCTCGAAGGTACCGTCAGCGTGGTCCATAAATGCGGAAACGGGGAGAGAGTCACCATCCATAAGACCAACGGGCTTCATAATGCCATCAACCATCTTAATGAGCTTGGAAGCATCGGCCTTGGCCTCGGCTGTCTTATCATCGGTTGCATTAGCCCAGTCAGCAGGAACGTCAATCTTAACGTAAGCGGAGGCGCCTGCATCGATAGCCTTCTCGTTCATTTCAACGATTTCTTTACCCTTCTTCATAAACTTCTGGGCTTTTTCTTTCATATAGCCAATAGCTTCCTCAGCAGGAAGAACCTTGGAGAGGGAGAAGAAGGCAGACTGTAAAACGGTGTTGGTACGCTTTCCAAGACCGATTTTAGCGGCAAGGTCAATAGCGTTAACGGTGTAAAGCTGAACGTTGTTTTTAGCAATGTAACGCTTTGCCTCGGCAGGCATATGGGCGTTCAGTTCATCCATATCCCACTGGCAGTTAATGAGGAACACGCCGCCGGGCTTAACATCGTTAACCATCTTGTAACCCTTGATTACATAGGAGGGGTTGTGGCAGGCAACGAAGTCAGCCTTGTTGATGTAGTAGGGGCTCTTGATGGGCTTGTCGCCGAAACGAAGGTGAGAAATGGTGATACCACCTGTTTTCTTGGAGTCGTATTGGAAATAAGCCTGAACATATTTATCGGTGTGGTCACCGATAATCTTGATAGAGTCCTTGTTAGCGCCAACGGTACCGTCACCGCCAAGACCCCAGAACTTACATTCAATGGTGCCTGCTGCTGCGGTGTTGGGAGCTTCTTCTTCATCGAGAGAAAGGTTTGTAACATCATCGTTGATGCCAAGAGTGAACTGAGCCTTAGGAGCATCCTTCGAAAGCTCTTTGTAGATAGCAAAGATGCTTGAAGGAGGAGTGTCTTTAGAGCCGAGACCGTAACGGCCGCCGATAACGGTGTCAACCTTTCTGCCTGTTGCGGCAAGGGCGGCAACAACGTCAAGGAACAGAGGCTCACCAAGAGAGCCGGGCTCCTTAGTTCTGTCAAGAACGGCAATTTTCTTTACTGTTTCGGGGATAGCCTCAACCAATTTCTTTGCAGAGAAGGGACGGTAAAGTCTAACCTTAACAAGACCAACCTTTTCGCCTGCGGCTGTCATATAGTCAATAACTTCCTCTGCAACGTCACAGATAGAGCCCATTGCGATGATGATTTTTTCAGCATCGGGAGCGCCGTAGTAGTTAAAGAGCTTATAATCGGTGCCAAGCTTTGCGTTAACCTTGTCCATATATTCTTCAACGATTTCGGGAACTGCATCATAATACTTATTGCAGGCCTCTCTGTGCTGGAAGAAGATATCGCCGTTTTCGTGAGAACCGCGCATTACGGGATGCTCGGGGTTAAGGGCGCGTGCTCTGAATGCGTTAACAGCATCCATATCGCACATTTCCTTAAGGTCCTCATAATCCCAAACCTGAATTTTCTGAATTTCGTGGGAGGTGCGGAAGCCATCAAAGAAGTTGATGAAGGGAACGCGGGATTTAATGGTTGCAAGGTGTGCAACTGCGCCCAGGTCCATAACCTCCTGTGTGTTGGTTTCGGCAAGCATTGCAAAGCCTGTCTGACGGCAAGCATAAACGTCAGAATGGTCGCCGAAAATGTTAAGAGCGTGGCTTGCTACACAACGAGCCGATACGTGAAAAACGCTGGGGAGAAGCTCACCTGCGATTTTGTACATGTTAGGAATCATAAGAAGAAGTCCCTGAGATGCGGTGTAGGTTGTGGTGAGTGCGCCGGCGTTAAGTGAGCCGTGAACTGTACCTGCAGCACCTGCTTCGGACTGCATTTCGGAAACCTTAACGGTTGTGCCGAAAATGTTTTTAACGCCTTGGGCTGACCACTGGTCAACATAGTCTGCCATAGGGCTGGACGGTGTAATAGGATAGATACCTGCTACTTCGGTGAACGCATAGGAAACGTAAGCCGCAGCGTTGTTACCGTCCATAGTTTTGAATTTTCTTGCCATGGATTTTTATCCTCCTTTTAAAATATGACAGGAATAGGTCCTATCATCCTTTCGCTGCTTTGCGCACAACAAAAAAGCGTACGACAAAATCATACAAATATATTATAATATATTTGATTTAATAAGTAAATAGCAAATTATTAAAAATTTAACAATATTTTACATATAATAACGGAGCATTTTAACGAAAACTTGACATTTCGGCGATTTAGGTATAATATGTTACTGTTGAAATTGCGCTTTTGCGCCTGTCACACTAAAAACGAATGGAGAAATGAAAAAATGTTAGATGACCCCGGGCCTGCGAATTATTTGATGGAGGTAGCCACTTTTAGCGGCCAGCCCTCAAATTTAATTTGGAAAATTGTTTTGTTGTTCTGCCTTATTTTAGTTAACGCTTTCTTTGCAATGAGTGAAATTGCCATAATTTCCCTTAACGATATGAAACTGCAAAAAATGGCGGAGGAGGGCAATAAAAAGGCCAAAAAGGTTTTGCAACTTGTAGAAAATCCCTCAAGCTTTTTATCAACGATTCAAATCGGTGTAACCCTTGCAGGATTTTTAACTTCGGCTTCTGCCGCTGAAAATTTTTCCGAACCGCTGACAAACGTTATAAGCGGTTGGCTGCCAAACGTTCCCACAAGCCTGATTTCGGGCGTGTCACTGGTTCTTGTGACAATTATTATTTCGTTCTTTTCCCTGGTGCTGGGTGAACTTGCCCCCAAGCGCATTGCAATGCAGTGCGGCGAAAAGATTTCCTTTGCAGTTGTGGGCATTTTGCTCTTTATCAAAAGTGCAATGAAGCCCTTTATTAAGTTCCTTTCATTTTCAACCAACCTGGTTGTTCGAATTTTCGGTTTTGACCCCAATGCAAGTGAGGAAACAATGACCGAGGAAGAAATCAGAATGATGGTTGATGCAGGCGAGGAAAAGGGTGTTATTGAGGAAAGCCAGAAGGAAATGATTAACAACATTTTCGAATTTGACGATATCGTTGCGGCTGACGTTATGACCCACCGAACCGACATTGAGGCGGTGGAAATTAACGATAAAATTTCCGAAGTTATTGAAAAAACCGTGGAAGCGGGCTATTCAAGAATTCCCGTTTACGAAGAAGAACTTGACAACATTAAGGGTATTATCTACGTTAAGGATTTGTTGCCTTACGTTGGAAAGCGAGTGCCGAGTGAGGTTAAAATCGCTGATTTAATGCGCCCTGCAGAGTTTGTTCCCGAATCAAAGCGCTGTGGCGACCTTTTCAATGAAATGACCGAAAAACGCCTTCAAATGATTTTCGTCTGCGATGAGTACGGCGGCATTGCAGGTCTTGTTACCATTGAAGACCTGCTTGAGTCTATTGTTGGTAATATGCAGGATGAGTACGATAACGAAGATGAAGAGTTTGAACAGGTTGATGAAACCACCTACACCTTTGACGGCACTACCGATATAGAAGAACTTGTTGAGGTGTTTGGAATTCAGCTTCCCGAGGGTGAATATGACACCATTGGCGGATATATTATGTCAGAACTGGGCCGAATCCCCGGTGAAGATGAGCATCCACAGGTTACCTACGGCCGACTTTTGTTCACCGTTTTAGAGGTTGATGAAAGGCGAATTGAAAGGGTTGAAATTGAACTTCTCCCCGAGGAAGAAACCGAAAATAAAGAATAAAGAAAAGGCTTGGCATTGCCAAGCCTTTATTTTTTATTTAATTTTCTCTTCCACAACATTTGCGGTGTTGTCGAGGTAGTTTGTGTTAAGCTTTTCAATATCACCTGCATCGGAAAGAGCCGCAAGGGAGGTATCGATAGGCATTTTATCAAGAAGGGGAACGCCAAGTTCTTTTGCCACACTCTGGGTTTCGCTTTTTCCGAAAATGCGGAATTCCTTGCCGCAGTCGGGGCATTTGACGTAGCTCATATTTTCAACGATACCGAGAACGGGAATGTTCATAAGTTTTGCCATATTATAGGCTTCTTTAACAATGAGGGAAACGAGGTCCTGTGGGGAGGTTACGATAATAATTCCGTCAAGGGGGATAGACTGAAAAACGGTTAAGGGAACATCACCCGTGCCCGGAGGGCAGTCGATAAAGAGATAGTCAAGGTCGCCCCACATAACATCGGTCCAGAACTGTTTTACGGCGCCTGCAATAACGGGGCCGCGCCACACAACGGGACTTTCGGCATTTTCCATAAGCAGATTGATGGACATAAGTTTAATTCCCGAGGCGGTGATTTCGGGCATAATACCGTAGTCGTTGGATTTTGCCCGGGCGTTTACACCGAACATTTTGGGAATTGAGGGCCCTGTGATATCGGCATCAAGGAGGCCGATTTCATACCCTTTTCTTTTCATTAAAACCGAAAGGGAGGCCGAAACCATTGATTTGCCCACGCCGCCTTTACCGCTTACAATTCCGATAACCTTTTTAATATTATTGAATTCGTTGGTGGGCTCAAGCAGGGAAGTGGGTTCGCCCTTTGCTTTAGCACAGCTCGAGCAGTTACCGCTGCAGGATGTGCTGTTACATTTTCTTTCTTCTGCCAATTTAAACATCTCCTAAAAGAGTATACTTTAATTATTATACTCCTTTTAAAAAGTTTTTCAATGACTAGAGACAAAAATCGGTAAAAATTTTTCTTTTGCAGTTTTCGGGGGAATAATCGAAGCGGTCAATGTGGTTACCAAAATTAAAATATGTTATTTCGGGTGTATAATCTCCCGAAAAAGAGTCAATAATAATAAGTTTAACCTTCATTTTATCGCTCATTATGTTCTTAATATAAACCCCGGCCAAATCTCCCACCTTAACACCGCTTTTAAGTTCCGCAAGGCCTGCCAGATTTGGGGTGAGCTCAACGAAAATTCCGTAATCCTCAACCGAGCGCACAACACCCGTCACGGTTTGCCCAACGGAAAATAAATCAGCGTTTTCCTGCCAGGTGCCAAGAAGCTCCTTGTGGGTCAGGGTTATTTTGCCATCGGCCGAAATATCCTTAACAACGGCCTTTATATCATCGCCCACCTTAAAGCGGTCTTTCGGGTGGGAAATGCGGGAGACCGAAATGGAATCAATGGGCAGGAGTGCCGGCACGCCGCAGCCGATGTCACAAAAGGCGCCAAAGGATTCAAGGTGGGTGATTTTAGCGCCGATAATATCCCCTTTAACGAGGGTGGACAAAAATTCCGCCCTGCATTTTTCCTGGGCTTTTCTACGGGATAAAATGGCCACAAGCTTGCCGTTTTCATCGGTGGAAAGTTTACTTACCACAAAGCAAACGGGCTTCCCCACGCGGGAGATAAGGGCAATATCCCGTGTGGCGCCGTCACTGATTCCAATGGCGCCCTCGGCCCGTGGAATAATACCTTTAGCGGCGCCCAAATCAACAAGCAGGTTATGGTCGGGGTCGCAAACATAGGCCACACTTTCCAAAATTTCCCCCGTTTTTGCGGCCTCACTTAAAAAAGACGGGGTAAAGGTGTTTTTACGGTTTTGTCGGGAGGCGGTAAGCCAACCCTCAGGAAAAAAGGCGTTCACGGTTTTTCCTTCCTTTCTTTTTGCGTTTTTGTTAAATTATATGAGTTAAAACACCCTAAAATTCCCCTTTTTTCTTGCCTTTTATTTTTAAGTATGATAAAATAAAATGAAAAATTATTGAAAGGTGGACCAAACTTTATGAAATGTCCATATTGCGGTTACGAAGAAAGCAAGGTAATTGATAGTAGACCTACCGATGAGGGTGAAAAAATCCGCCGCAGGAGGGAGTGCCTTAACTGCACCAAGCGCTTTACAACCTACGAACAGATTGAATCCCTGCCCATTATGGTTATAAAGAAGGATAAAACCCGCGAAACCTTTAACCGTGACAAGCTCTTAACAGGTATGCTTCGCGCATGTGAAAAGCGCCCCGTTTCCATTGACCAGCTTGAAAGCATGATTGATGAAATTGAATCCACCATTCAGAACACTTTAGACCGCGAGGTAACCTCTGAAAAAATCGGTGAACTGGTTATGGATAAATTAAAGGCTGTTGATGAGGTAGCCTACGTTCGTTTTGCCTCGGTTTACCGCCAATTTAAAGATATCAACACCTTTATGAGCGAGCTTAATAAACTGCTCAAAAATCAGTAATCACTATTCATAGGAGTGCTTTAAGGCAATGACCCAAAATGAAAGAATGGCAGAACTTTTGCTGCCCGATATAAATAAAACACCCGATTTCTACGAAAACCTTTACCCCCAGCGAAATCTGACCGAGGGGGCAAGGGTTGTTCGCGTTGCGCCCAGCCCCACGGGGTATTTGCATTTGGGTACCCTTTTTGCGGCGCTTGTAAACCGCATTACCGCAACCTCAACGGGGGGCGTGTTCTTCACCAGAATTGAAGACACTGACAAGAAAAGGGAAATAGAAGGCGGCATTGAGAATATTATTGATGGCCTTAACCGTTTTGGAATTACCATTGATGAAGGCTTTATTTCGGGTACTGATGAAAAGGGTGATTACGGCCCCTATCAGCAGAGCCACCGCGCCGAAATTTATCAGACCTACGTTAAAAAACTTATAAGCGAAGGCCTGGCCTACCCCTGCTTTTGCACCGCAGAGGAGCTTGAAGCGGTAAGAAACGAGCAGGAAGCCGCAAAAATCAGAACGGGTTACCACGGCAAGTGGGCAAAGCACAGGGATATCACCTTCGATGAAGCCGAGAGCCTTATTAAGGAAGGCAAGCCCTACGTTATCCGTTTAAAATCAATGGGCTGTGAAGAAAACAAGGTTATTTTTGAAGATGCCGTTAAGGGTAAAATCGAGATGCCCGAAAACGATGAGGATTTCGTTCTTCTTAAATCCGATGGTATACCAACCTATCATTTTGCTCACGCTATTGATGACCATTTGATGCGCACCACCCACGTTATCCGTGGAGATGAGTGGATTTCCTCGGTACCAAAGCACATTCAGCTTTTTAAAACCCTTGGCTTTAAGGTGCCTAAATTCGCCCACGTTTCACCTATTATGAAGCTGGACAACGGCGCAAAGCGTAAGATTTCAAAGAGAAAAGACCCCGAAGCCGCCGTTCATTTCTTTGCAGAGCAGGGCTATGAGGCCGAGAGCGTTATTGAGTATTTAATGACAATAGCCTCCTCCGATTTTGAGGATTGGCGCCGCGCCAACCCCGATGCTTCTTATAAGGATTTTAAATTTAACCTTAAAAAGATGAGTGTTTCGGGCGCCCTTTTTGATGAGGTTAAACTCACTGATGTTAGTAAAAACCGTATCAGCCGAATGAAAAGCGGTCAGGTTTATGAAAAAATAACTGCCTGGGCAAAGGAGTTTGACGGTGAGTTTTATTCACTGCTTACCGCCGATGAGGATTTTTCAAAGCGTATGCTTGCCATTGACCGCGATGATGCGGCAAAGCCCAGAAAAGACCTTGCAAAGTGGAACGAGGCAAAGGATTATTTTGCGTTTTTCTTTGATGCCCTTTTCACGCCCGATTACACCCTGCCCGAAAATATTGCGGCGGCCGATGCAAAGGCCTTTTTACAGCAATATAAAACGGTTTATGACCCTTGTGATGACAGGCAGGGCTGGTTTGATAAAATTAAGGGTCTGTGCTCTGGCCTTGGATTTGCCGAGCAGACTAAAGATTACAAACAAAATCCCGATGCCTATAAAGGCCACGCGGGTGATTTAAGCACCGTGCTTCGCATTGCCGTAACGGGCAGGCGCAACACCCCCGACCTTTGCTCAATTATGCAGGTTTTGGGTAAAACTGAATGCTTTAAGCGCATTGACCAAATGATAGCAAACATTTAGGAGTTTTATGATGGATGAGATTAAAACCATAGAAAACGAGGAACTGAAAACCTCTAATTTTATTCACGATTTTATTGATGAGGATTTGGAAAGCGGCGTTTATCCTTACGTTCAGACCCGTTTTCCTCCCGAGCCCAACGGCTATCTTCACATTGGTCATGCTAAGGCCATTTGCATTGATTTCGGCACCGCCGAGAAATACGGCGGCAGGTGTAACCTGCGCCTTGATGACACCAACCCCACAAAGGAAGACGTGGAATACGTTGATGCCATAACCGAGGATATTAAATGGCTTGGCTTTACACCCGACAACGTTTATTATGCCTCTGATTATTTCGATTTTATCTATGAATGCGCAGTTAAGCTCATTGAAAAAGGTCTTGCCTACGTTTGCGATTTAACCCCCGAACAAATGAGGGAATACAGAGGCACCTTAACCGAGGCGGGAAAGGAGAGCCCTTATAGAAATCGCAGTATAGAGGAAAACCTTGATTTGTTCCGCCGTATGACCGAGGGCGAGTTTGAAAACGGCGCCAGAGTTCTTCGCGCTAAAATTGATATGGCTTCCTCAAACCTTAATATGCGCGACCCCATTATCTACCGCATTATGAAGGTTCCCCACCACAGAACGGGGGATAAGTGGTGCGTTTATCCTATGTATGATTTCGCTCACCCCTTATCCGATGCTAAAGAGGGCGTTACACACTCCCTTTGCTCACTTGAATTTGAAAACCACAGACCCCTTTATAATTGGTTTTTGGAAGCACTCGATATTAAAATGCCTCCAAGACAAATTGAGTTTGCAAGAATGAATGTGAACTACACATTAACCAGCAAGAGAAAATGCTTAAAGCTGGTTGAGGATAATTTGGTTTCGGGCTGGGATGACCCCAGAATGGCAACCCTTTGCGGAATGAGGAGAAGGGGCTACCCTGCCGAGGCGGTCAGAAGTTTCGTTGACAAAATTGGTGTTTCAAAGGCCCACAGCGTTATTGACTATGCGCTGCTTGAATCCTGCGTTCGCGATTATCTTAATATTGAGGCCGACCGCGCAATGGCGGTGCTGCGCCCCTTAAAAATCGTTATTGACAATTATCCTGCAGAAAAAACCGAGGAAATTGAGGTTGATGTTAATCCGAACAAACCCGAACTCGGCAAGAAAAAGGTAACCTTTTCAAGAGAACTGTTTATTGAGCAGGATGACTTTATGCTGGACCCTCCCGGAAAATATTTCCGCCTTTGCCCCCAAAAAGAGGTAAGGCTTAAGGGCGCTTACTACGTTAAGTATGCCTCCCACGAAACCGATGATGAGGGTAACATTGCGGTTGTTCACTGCACCTATGACCCCGAAAGCCGCGGCGGTGAAACCCCCGATGGCCGAAAGGTTAAGGGAACGCTCCACTGGGTTAATGCCAGGGACTGCGCCGAGGCAACCGTTCGCCTTTATGACAGGCTCTTTAGCGTTGAAAATCCTTCGGATGAGGAGGGTGTTTCCTCCTTTGCCGATAACCTTAATCCCGAAAGTTTGACAGAACTTAAAAACTGCAAAATTGAGGCCGACCTTAAAAATGCCAAGGTAGGGGACACCTTCCAATTTATGCGCCAGGGTTATTTCTGCATTGATAAGGACAGCAGCGCTGATAATCTTATTATCAACCGCACGGTAGCCCTTAAGGATTCTTTTACAACAAAGAAATAAGATTAGCGAGTATTTTAACAAAGTATGAGCGAAAATCCGCCTTTTAAAAACGGAGTTTGGATTATTCGCTCTACCCTAAGGTAGAAAGAATATGAGAATTAAAAGTATTTTTGATTTTTTAAATGAAAAATTTCCCATCGAAACCGCTTGCGATTTTGACAACGTGGGGCTTTTAATCGGCAATAAAAACAGGAGCGTTACCAAGGTTTTGGTAGCGCTCGATTGCACAGAGAGGGCAGTGGATGAGGCAATTAAAACGGGCGCCCAGCTTATTATCACCCACCACCCTGTGATTTTTGAGCCCATTAAAAGTATTGATGCCGATGGCAAAATCGGAAAGCTTATTGAAAACAAAATTTCGGTTATCTCCATGCATACCAATTTTGACCAAGGTCAAAACGGCGTTAACGATGTGCTGTGCCAAAAAATCGGGCTTAAAAACGTGAAACCTTTAATAGCGCAGGACGGTTATGTTTTAAAGATTGGTGAGACTGATAATATCACGGCCGATGAGTTTGCTGGGATTCTTAAAACAAGCCTTAACACTACAGTTCGTTTCACCGATTCGGGCAAAAAGATAAACACGGTTGTTGTCTGTTCAGGTTCGGGCGGCGGCTTTTTAAGGGATGCGGCAGGCTGTGGCGCCGATGCTCTCGTTGCGGCAGATATTAAGCATTCGGTTTTTTTAGAGGCCGATGAAAAGGACATTTGCCTTTTTGATGCAGGTCATTTTGAAACCGAGGATATTGCCGTTGAGCCCCTTTGTCAGATGCTGCAAAACGAGTTTAAAAATATTCAGTTTTACACAAATCACTACTATCCTGTAAAGAAAATTTAAAAATGACAAGTGAGCAAATAAGAGAAAAAACGAGGAAAACGGAGGAAACCGGAGCATTTGTTTTTTAAATTAAAATTTTGAAAAATAAGTGTTGACAAGGTGTTTTTCTTGTGTTATTATATGTAGGCTC
>JAZSBX010000089.1:0-2819 GCA_045602605.1 Acutalibacteraceae bacterium | reverse complement strand
TTAAATAAGCAAAGGCTACAATTTCTTTTTGTAGCCTTTGCTTTTGTTGTTTTCACCATTATCGGCGGCTTTGCCCAAAGCAATGTGGAATTTCTTAAAACCAATTCAAAGGATGCCTGGGATATAACCGTGGTTGTCACCGAGGTAAGGGAGAGTGAGTATGGTTATGCCGCAGTGGGCAGGCTTAAAAGCCTTGGAAACAAAGGACTCGTTAACACGAAAATTCGCCTTTATTTAAGCGATGAACAAGAGGTGAACCGTGGGGATAAGCTTAAGGCAACGGCAAACCTTTCTTTAATGGAGGATAATAATCACTATTTCTCCCAAAATGTCTTTGTCTTGGGCAAAAACGTAAAAATTCTCCAAAAAACTCCCAAGGCCGATTTAATTCAGTCTGTAATGGGCCAACTGCAAAATATGGTGAGAAATGCGGTGAACTCTAACCTTTCGGGTAGGGTGGCTCAGTTCGTTTTGGCGGTAATTGTTGGGGACACGGCAGGCATTGATGATGAAACCTATCTTAATATGCAAATAAGCGGTATTTTGCATATGATTGTGGTTTCGGGCACCCATTTCACCACCGTTTTAGCTGCAGTAATGTTCTTTGTAAGGCGGCTCTTTCCAAAACGTAAGGCCAAAGGCGTTGTCAGCCTTTTCGTAATCATTTTCATAATGCTTTTCTGCGGTTTTTCAATGCCAGTGGTTCGGTCGGGTATCGCTTATTTTGTTCTGACTATTGGGATTTTTCTTGACAGGGAAGGGGATTCCCTTTGCGCCCTTGCCGCGGCAACCCTCATAATTCTTTTTGTTTGCCCCTATGGCGCGTATAGCGTGTCCCTGCTTCTAACCCTTTCGGCCACCTTTGGAATTTTGGTTTTAACACCTATAATAAATAGGCTGACTAAAATTTCAAAACTCCGCCGCCACAAAGTTCTTTATGATGTCTTAAACGTTCTTGTGGTGTCGGTGAGCGCAAACATAACAACCCTGCCGATTTTAATGTACACCTTTAACAGGGTGAGCCTTGTCTCACTCCTCGCTAATTTGCTTATTAACTATTCGGTGTCGGCGGTGCTTGTTTTAGCCCTTTGTGCGGTGGTGTCACCCGTTGCGTTTTTATCAAAACCGCTGTTTCTCGTTTCGGGACTGCTGTCAAATTACAGTCTTTGGGCCATTGATTTTTGCGCTAATCTGCCCCTTGCAGGCCTTATGGTTGACGGCAAGAAAATGTCGGCTGTCACCGTTATGCTATATGCCGTTGGGGCGCTCCTTTATTTTGTTTTTATAAAATCAAAAAAGCGTGGGCGTTAACCCACGCTTTTTCCTTGCATAACTGACAGGCTTCCCCTCATAAACTGTTTTACAGGGGGAATAAGTATGAAATGTTTAGTAATAACCAAAAAGCAGTTAACCGTTTTTTGCAGCGTGGTGTTAAGCCTTGCGGTGGTGCTTTTTGGTGGCATCGGGGCATCGGCAAAAAGTGATAAAAAACTGCCGATTTATTGTGTGGAAACGGGGGATAAAAAGGTAGCGCTGTCCTTTGATGCCGCCTGGGGTAATGACGACACCGAGGAACTGATTTCAATTTTAGCCGAATATGATGCCGTTGCAACCTTTTTTGTGGTGGGCGCCTGGGTGGATAAGTATCCCGAATCGGTGAAACAACTGTCCGATGCAGGGCATCAAATAATGAACCACTCCAACACCCATCCTCATATGCCCGAGCTCAGCAGTGAGCAAATGATGAGCGAAATAACCGCCTGTAATGAAAAAATTGCCAAAATAACGGGCAAAACTCCAAACCTGATAAGAGTGCCTTACGGGGATTATAATAATTCAGTCCTTGAAACGGTGGAAAAGGCAGGAATGTACACAATTCAGTGGGATGTTGACTCCCTTGACTGGAAAGACAGCGCCACGGCCGACAGCATTTGTAAAAGGGTAACTAGCAAGGTTAAAAACGGCAGTATTGTTCTTTTCCACAACGATGCCGAATATACACCCGATGCCCTGCCAGAGATACTGAAATGTTTAAAAGAACAGGGCTATCAGTTTGTTTTTATTGATGATTTGATTTTAAAGGATAATTACGAAATCAAACACGATGGAACGCAGTGCAAAATTAAAGAATAAAGAAGAAATAATGAATAATAAAAAATGTGCCGTGCTTAGCACGGCAGTTATTCTTTGTTCAATATTCTTTATTATTTATTCTTTAAACGAATTGCGAAACAATATATCGACAAAAAAGGCTTCCTCTAATAAGGGAGCTGTCATTTTGTAAAAATGACTGAGGGAGAGATTTATGTATTCTCTCCTTCCACCGCAAGCGGTCCCCCTTCCTCGTCAGAGGAAGGCAAAGAAAAAGACGGTGCCAATTAGCAACGTCTTTTTTAATATTTTCTAAACACACAGAACCGACCCCTGTGTTCCTCAACTTATTAACACAACAGAACTGTCTTTATGTGTCTTGTGTTCTATGTGTCTCTGCATATTTTTTATGACATTTCAAATGAATTCCATTTTGAAAATGCATTTGCTATATTATAAGATGGTGAACCAGATGAACGATATGCAATCGCCGAATAATCTTCACATATCAGTATAGCATATCCAAAGTGTCGTCCGCTCTTAGTACTGTAAAAACTGAAAACCTTTAATGCATTTTCAGGCGACAGTATTTTAGGACTATCACCACCTATTTCATCAAAAACACCACCACAACCAACAACTTTATTTTCTTTTGTGGTTGCTATAAAGCTCAAGTTCCCTATCGGAACACAAGATGTTATATTTGACAAATTTCTTTGGCTGCGAAA
>JAZSBX010000088.1:0-10375 GCA_045602605.1 Acutalibacteraceae bacterium | reverse complement strand
CTACTTCGTCCCTTTTGTTAAGGGACGGAGTTTATTTATTTTTTGGAGGTTTTTATGAAAACTAAACTTGAAGCAATTAAATGCGCCGCAATGGAAGAAATTAAAACCATAAATTCCCCTGCGGCAATGGAGGAGTTCCGTGTTAAATATTTAGGAAAAAAAGGCGAACTCACCGCAATTTTAAAAATGATGGGTTCCCTATCCCCCGAGGAGCGCCCCATAATGGGTCAACTTGCCAATGAGGTAAGAGGCGCCATCGATGCCCTTATAACCCAAAAATCGGCCGATATCAAAAACGCTGAAAAGATTAAGAAAATGAAGGAAGAAACCCTTGATATCACCCTGCCGGGTGTTAAAAAGGAAATCGGTAAGCTTCACCCCATTAACACCGTGCTTGATGATATGATTGACATTTTCCAGAGCATGGGCTTTGATGTTGTTGACGGCCCCGAGGTTGAAACCGACCGCTACAACTTTGAACTTCTTAACGTTCCTGCCGACCACCCTGCCCGTGATATGCAGGATACCTTCTATCTTGCAGATAATCTGCTTCTTCGCACCCAGACCTCTGCCACACAAATAAGAACAATGGAGCAAAGAAAGCCTCCCATTCGTATGATTTGTCCCGGCCGAGTTTTCCGCGCTGATGAGGTTGATGCAACCCACTCCCCTGTTTTCCATCAGGTTGAGGGTCTTGTTGTTGATGAAGGCATCACAATGTGCGATTTAAAGGGTGTTTTAGAGCAGTTTGCCCACGAAATTTACGGGCCTGACACCAAGGTTAAATTCCGCCCCTCCTTTTTCCCCTTCACCGAACCCAGCGTTGAGGTTGACGTTAGCTGTTCGGAATGCGGCGGTAAAGGTTGCCGCGTTTGTAAGGGTAGCGGCTGGATTGAAATTCTCGGCGCAGGTATGGTTCATCCTAAAGTTCTTGCAGGCTGTGGAATTGACCCTGAAAAATATTCAGGCTTTGCCTTTGGTATCGGTCTTGACCGCCTTACCACCACACGCTATAAAATCAGTGATATCCGCCTTTTATTTGAAAACGACAAAAGATTCTTAAAACAGTTTTAGTTAACACAAAGGAGAATTAAACATTATGAAAATTTCACTTGAACAGTTAAAGTATTATGTTGACATTCCCGTTGATGTTAACACCCTTTGCGACAAAATGGTTATGGCAGGCTTTGAGGTTGAGGAAATTATTAACCTTGCCGACACAATGCAAAACGTTGTTGCCGCAAAAATTCTTAAAATCACACCCCACGAAAATTCCGACCACCTGCAAATTTGTCAGATGGATATCGGCTCTGGCGAGCCCGTGCAAATCGTAACAGGCGCCGATAACGTTTTTGAGGGCGCGCTTGTTCCCGCCGCATTACACGATTCTCATTTGCCAAACGGTATGCACATTAAAAAAGGCAAGCTTCGCGGTGTCGAATCTAACGGTATGCTTTGTTCGGGCGAGGAACTTTGCCTTACTGAAGCCGATTACGAGGGCGCAGGTGTTCACGGAATTCTTATTTTAAAGGATGAATACTCTGCAGGCACCGATATGCGCGAAATTTTACACCTTAACGATTATATTATTGATTTCAAAATTACCGCAAACCGCCCCGACTGCAACTGTGTTTTAGGTGTTGCCCGTGAGGTTGGCGTTGTGCTTGGCACCGAATTTAAAGCGCCTGTTCCAAAATACGAAACCTGCGGCGGCGACATTAACGATTATATCAGCGTTGATGTTAAAAACTATGACCTTTGCCCTCGCTATGTTGGAAGATTTGTTAAAAACCTTAAAATTAAAGAATCTCCCGATTGGCTTAAGCGTTGCATTAAGGCTTCGGGTATGCGCCCCATTAACAACATTGTTGACATCACAAACTTTGTTATGCTTGAAACAGGCCAGCCTATGCACGCCTTTGACTATCGCGATATTAAAGGTGGTAAAATAATCGTTAGAAATGCCACCGATGGCGAGAAAATCACTACCCTTGACGAAAAGGAACACACACTGTCAAGCGAAATGCTGGTTATTGCGGATGCCGAAAATCCCTCCTGCCTTGCAGGTATTATGGGTGGTCTTAACAGTGAAATTAAGCCCGACACAGTTGACCTTTTCCTTGAATCGGCAAAATTCAAGCGTGACAACGTTCGAAGAACGGGTAGAAATCTCGGTATCCGCACTGAATCCAGCGGTCGTTTTGAGCGCGGCACCGATATTATGAACACCGAATACGCTATGAACCGAGCCCTTCAACTGATTTACGATTTGGGTGCAGGCGATATTATTGACGGCACCATTGATAAAAACGCAGGTCTTCCTGCAGAGCGTGTTTTAACCGTTGATGCAAAGCGTATAAACGCTCTTCTCGGTGTTGAAATTCCCTTTGATAAAATGGTTCAAATATTAAACAGCCTTTCTATTGAAACAACCCTTAACGGCGACACTTTAACCTGCAAGATTCCCTCTCACCGCGATGACGTTGAGGGTATGGCAGATTTAGCCGAGGAGGTTATGCGAATTTATGGCTACGACCACATTGTGGGCACCGCAATGAACGGAAACGTTGTTCGCGGTAAGCTTCTTCCCGAGCGCATTAAAGCGAACGGCATTAAGAGGCTGATGAACGCCCTCGGCGCTTACGAAATCACCACCTATTCCTTTATTTCCAGCAAAGCCATTGACACCCTTAATCTTGCCGAAAATGATGAGCGCCGCAACGCTATTCGCCTCATTAACCCCCTTGGCGATGAATATTCCACCATGCGCACACAGCTTATCACATCTATGCTCACGGTTCTTGCCACCAACATAAACCGCAAAAATGCGGGAGCAAGGTTCTTTGAAATAAGCAAGCGCTTTGTACCGAAGGCTTTGCCCTTAACCGAACAGCCCTTGGAAATTCCCACAATGTCCATTGGTATTTACGGCAGCGATGAGGACTTCTTCACCCTTAAGGGAATCATTGAGGAACTTATGGCTTCCTTTGATATAAAACCCGCCTTTGAGCGCAGCAACGAGCCCTACCTCCACCCGGGTCGCCAGGCAGTAGCCGTTGCAAACGGCAAAAATCTTGCTGTTTTTGGCGAGGTTCACCCCGATGTTGCCGCAAATTACGGTATTGGTGAAAAGGTTTACGTTGCCGAAATTCAACTTGACCTGCTTTACAGCGCGGAAATTTCTCCAAAGCTTTATAAGGCGCTGCCTAAATTCCCTGCCGTTACACGCGATTTTGCAATGCTTTGCGACAAGGAAATTTTGGTTGGAACCCTTTGCGACACAGCCCAAAAGGCTGCAGGAAAACTTTGCGAAGAGGTTAAGCTTTTCGATGTTTACGAAGGCTCTCAAATTCCCGAAGGTAAAAAGAGTGTTGCCATCAGCGTAAAGCTCCGTTCCAGCGAGGCTACCTTAACCGATGAACAAATTGAGACCGTTTCAAACAAGATTATTTCAAAGCTTGAAGCCGTTGGTGCCGAACTTCGCAAATAAATTTCACGGCTTTTATAAATTTTTCTTGTAGTTTACGGTAAAATAATATATTATGTAATAAAGAGGTGTTAGTTATGAACGATAAGACTATGACTTTTTCCATCGGAAACGAGCAGGAACTCGAAATCAGAAAGATTTTGACAACTGTTTACGATGCTCTGAAAGAAAAAGGCTATAATCCCATAAATCAAATGGTGGGCTACATTTTGTCTGAGGACCCTACCTATATCACAACGCATAATAACGCCAGAAACCTTATCCGAAAAATTGACAGAGACACCATTTTACAGTCTCTTGTTAAGTTCTATCTTTCTGCTTAAATTTTTAAGTGTGGCCGCGTTTTTTCGGTCACACTTAAAATATAATGAGGTGTTTTTATGAAATTTAACCCTACCAATAACCGTGGCACCGTTGAGGGCTTTTGTCTTTTAAAGAGTGTTGATAAAAAAATCTCCTCCAAGGGGGATACCTATCTTGACATTACCATTGCCGACTCTGAAGGCGAAATGAATGCAAAATTGTGGAATTACAACGAGGCTCTCGGCACCTTTGAACCCAATACCATTGTTAAGGTGCGCGGCACTGTTTCGCAGTACAACGGTCAGGACCAGTTCAGAATTGAGCGAATGAGGAAGGTGAACGACAAGGACAGCGTTAACCCTGCCGATTTTGTTAAAAGCGCAAATTACAGCCCCGAAGAAATGTTTAACCAACTACTAAACCTTGCAAACGGCTTTAAGGATGCCGAACTTAAAACGCTTGTCACCGAACTGCTTAAGGAAAACCGTGAGGCAATGCTTTATTGGCCTGCCGCATTTAAACTTCATCACGCAGTTCGCGGCGGCCTTTTAATGCATATTTTATCCATCGTGCGTTTGGCCGAGGCTGTTTGCGGAGTTTATCCCTTTGTTGATAAAGACCTTCTTTTAAGCGGCGTTATTCTTCACGATATTGCAAAACTTAAGGAGTTTGTGGTTTGTGAAACGGGCGTTGCAACGGGTTATTCGGTTAAGGGCAACCTTATCGGACACTTAGCCGAAGGCGCCATTATGGTAAGAGAAGCCGCAAAGCGCTTAAACATCAGCGAGGAAACCTCAAATCTTGTTGAACATATGCTTTTATCCCACCACGGTGAGCCTGAATTCGGCGCCGCGGTTCGCCCCCTGTTTTTAGAAGCGGAACTGCTTAGCGAACTTGACCTTATGGATTCGAGGGTCTATGAGATTAAAGAGGCGCTCTTAAACACCGCCGAAGGTGAATTTTCACAAAAAATGTGGGCAATGGATAACCGCAAATTTTTAAACCATAACCGCGTGGATTTAAATACCGATGCGGATATTGTTAAATAAAGAAAGGATTTTTAAAATGGAAATTACAAAAGATATGTGCATTGGCGATGTTCTTGATATGGATACTTCTGCCGCAGAATACTTTTTTGAAATCGGTATGCATTGCCTTGGCTGCCCTGCTTCCCGTGGCGAAACCATTGAGCAGGCCTGCCAGGTTCACGGAACCGACTGCGATGCTTTGCTTGCAAAATTAAACGCTCATTTTGCCGATAAATAATGAATGGCTTAAATAATCGTTTAAAAACTGTTTTTGATTTAATAGAGCACGGTGCCCGTGTTGTCGACATTGGCACCGACCACGCTTTTTTGCCCATTGCCCTGATTAAATCGGGTAAGGCAAAAAGTGTTATCGCCTGCGATATCAGAGAAAAGCCCCTGGAAAACGCCCGAAAAAACCTCCAGCGACTAAAGGTTTCCTCGGTTGAACTTCGCATTAGTGACGGGCTCCAAAATGTTGCCCGAAACGATGCCGATACCGTTGTTATTGCAGGAATGGGCGGCGAGGTTATTTCGGGAATTTTAAGCCGATGTGATTTTATCAAAGACAAAAGCTACTCTTTGATTTTACAGCCTATGACTGCCGCCGATTATTTGCGCAAATTTTTGGCTGAAAACGGTTTTAACATTGAAAAGGAAATTGCCGTAAGCGATAATTCAAAGCTTTACACCGTGATTTTGGCGCGATTTTGCGGTGAAATCAAGGCTTATCCTGATGTTTTTTACATACACGGCAAATTAAACCCTCAAAATCCCACCGACCTGCTCTATCTCAAAAAGCAGGAGCGAATTTTAAAGAAATGCGTCAGTGACCTTGAGGGTCACACCGAAAGGCAGGACCTTTACAAAAAAAACTGCGCGCTTTTAAAACAACTTTCCCGTTACATTGAGGTGAAATAAATGGCCCTTGACGGCGTGTTCCTTAGTTTTTTGACTAAAGAATTTTCTAAAATTACCGACTGTAAAATTGACAAAATACACCAACCCTCCCGTGATGAGTTGGTTTTTTTGTTGCGCAAATCGGGCTTTAGCGGCCGTCTTTTTGTATCTTTAAAATCAGGCAGAGCAAGAATAAATTTAACCGATGAACGCCCCGAAAACCCTGCGCAGCCGCCAATGTTTTGTATGCTGCTTAGAAAGCATCTAACAAACGCTAAAATTTTAGGTGTAACACAGGATGGTTTTGAAAGAATAATCACCCTTCATTTAAGCGCTTTAAATGAAATGGGTGATGCTGTCACCTTTTCCCTTATCCTCGAACTGATTTCAAATCAGGCAAATCTCATTCTTGTTGACCAAAACGGTAAAATTGTTGATGCAATGCGCCGAAGCGATATTGAAACGGCAAAACGACTAATTCACCCCGGGGCCGCCTACCTTGCCCCTGAAAAACAGCAAAAGCTTTCCCTCTTGGAAAACGAGGTTTCATTTATTGCTGAAAAGGTTTTTGCTCAGACTTATGCCACCTGTGAAAAGGCCTTTATAAACTGTGTTGACGGAATTTCACCTCTTATTGCCCGTGAAATTTCGTTTTCCGCCAATGTTCGGGACTTGACTGTCAGCGACCTTACTGCAGAGCAAAAAGAACGCTTTACGCTTTGTATTGCCGAACTTCAAAAAAACCTTAAAAACGGCGGCAAGCCTATCGTTATTTTAAAGGATAACGTTCCCTTTGATTTTTCTTATATGCCAATAATGCAGTACGGCAATGAATATACATTAAAGGAACTCGATAGCTTTTCCCACCTGCTTGATTTTTTTTACAGCGCGCTTGATAAAAACGACCGCATTAAAAACTATTCGCTGGAAATAAGCCGCCTGCTTAAAAACACCGAAAACCGAATCATTAAAAAAATTCAGTTAAGAACCGCCGATTTAAAGAAGACCGAAAACCGCGAACAACTGCGCATTTTCGGTGAACTTATTAAGGCAAACCTGCATTTGATTAAAGCGGGCTCTGATAAGGCTTTGGTTCAAAATTACTATGATGATAATTTGGCGCCTATAGAAATTCCTTTAAACCCTGCCCTTTCCCCTGCACAAAATGCGGCTAAATATTTTAAGGATTATAAACGCGCGAACACCGCCCGACAGTTACTGACAACGCTAATCGAACAGGACGGCAAGGAGCTTGCCTACACTGAATCGGTTGCCGAGGCTTTAAGCCGCGCCCAAAGCGTTGCCGACATTAACGAAATCAAGGAAGAACTTGTGCTTTCTGGTTATTTGCGGCGCCAAAAAACAAGCAATAAAACTAACAAACAAATTAACTTTTTGGAATTCCAAAGCCCTGAAGGCTTTAAAATCCTTGTGGGTAAAAACAACCGACAAAATGACCTTCTCACCACAAAAATGGCACAAAAAAATGATATGTGGTTCCATACGAAAAATATTCCAGGCTCACACGTTATTGTCTTTTGCGGCGGTAATGAAATAAGCCCTGAAACCGTTATTTTCGCGGCAAAGCTTGCGGCTAAAAATTCAAAAGCCAAGGACAGCGCTTGTGTGCCCGTTGATTACACCCCCGTAAAGTTTGTTAAAAAGCCTGCAGGCGCAAAACCGGGTATGGTGATTTACACCACAAATAAAACAGTTTATGTCACACCGGAGGTGGAATAATTGATTAAAAGCAAAAATCTGTCGGTTCATTTTAAGGATGATTTATGTTATTTGGGTTTCCCTAAATTTGAAAAGACAGGTCTTGTTAAGGTTGCTTTCACAACGCGCCTCGGGGGCGTAAGCAAAGGTCAATTTGCCTCAATGAACGTCAGCACCACAAACGGCGATGATTTAAACGCTGTAAAGAAAAACTATGAGATTTTGGGAAATGCCGTTGGTTTTGATTATAATAAAACGGTTTTAAGCCACCAAACTCACACTAAAAACATAAGAATTGTGACAGAGGATGATATCGGCAAAGGTCTTATAAAAGAGCGTGATTATGATAATGTTGACGGACTTATTACAAATCTTTCGGGTGTAACCCTTGTAACCCAATTTGCCGACTGCACTCCCCTATTGTTTTTAGACACTGAAAATAAGGTTATCGCCAATGTCCATTCGGGTTGGCGCGGCACAGTGCAGGAAATCGGTAAATGCGCAGTTGAAATAATGCAAAAACAGTTTTCATCAAAACCCGAAAACATTATTGCCGCCATAGGCCCCTGCATTAACAAATGTTGCTACGAGGTTGATGACCCAGTTTACAGCGAGTTTGCAAAAAACCCTGTTTTTGACCTTAATAAGGTGTTTACCAAAAAGGAAAACGGAAAATATATGCTTGACCTTATTGAAGCAAACAAGCAAATTCTAATCAGCGCCGGAATAAAGCAAGAACACCTTGACATTTCCGATTTATGCACCCACTGCAACAGCCATATTTTTCATTCCCACAGAGCAACTGCGGGAAAAAGAGGAAATCTCGGTGCATTTATCTCAATAATTTAGAAAAAAAGCCCTTTTTTAATAAAAACAGGGCTTTTTTCGTTAAAAAACACTTTACTTTGATAAAGAGATAAAGTATAATAGTGGTATCACACTTCCCCACGGGGTAAAAAGGAGAAATTCAAAATGAAAAAGATTTTAGCACTGATTTTAAGCCTTATAATGGTCTGCTGCCTGTTTGCAGGCTGCGGCAGCACCGAAAAAATTATTGTTGCCGAAAAAGGCTCAGCTGGTGAAAAGGTTGCCAAAAATTTGGAAGGCTACACATACACCGCTGTTAAAGACCAGGCAGCTGCTTTAATGGAGGTTTCCTCTGGCACAGCAGATGCAGCCATTATTGACTACGTTATGTCCATTGGTTCCATTGGCAAAGGCACCGACTATGAAAACCTTATTGTTACAGGTGATGGCTATTCCCCTGAGAATTATGGTATTGCCTTCCGCAAGGGCTCCGATGCAACCGCAAAGGTAAATGAAGCCATTGCACAGCTTAAAGCAAACGGCAAGCTTAAGGAAATCGGCGATAAATATAAACTGGGTGACCTTGTTACCGCTACAGATACTTTTGATGCTTTCAAACAGTCTGAAACTAATTCCGACTGGGAATATATTAAACAAAAGGGTGAGCTTATTATTGGTATCACCTACTTTGCTCCTATGAACTACAAGGATGCAAACGGCGAGCTCGTTGGTTTTGAAACTGAATTCGCCAAGGCTGTTTGCGAAATTCTCGGCGTTAAACCCGTATTCCAAAAAATTGACTGGAACGCAAAAGAAACCGAACTTGCTGCTAAGAGCATTGACTGCATTTGGAACGGTATGACCATCGATGAAGATCTCGCTGCTAATATGAGCATCTCCATTCCCTACATGACCAACAAGCAGGTAATGGTTGTTAAAGAAAAATAATTGGAGTAATATTAAATGATTTTTGCAACTGTAACGAAGGAGTTGCTTATCGGTTTCCTTGATAACTGCCAAATTTTCGCATTAACCCTTTTAATGGCAATTCCATTGGGACTGATAATCACCTTCGGTTCAATGTCAAAATTCAAACCCTTAGCATTTATAACGAAAATTTTTGTCTGGATCATCAGGGGCACCCCTCTGATGCTCCAGCTTTTTGTGGTTTTTTATGTTCCCGGTTTGGTCTTTGGCATTCCTATGCGCAACCGTATGGTTGCGGCACTTATTGCCTTTGTTATTAACTATGCTTGCTATTTCAGCGAGATTTATCGTGGTGGCATTGAAGGCATTTCAAAAGGACAATTTGAAGCGGGTCAGGTGCTGGGTCTTAGTAAATCACAAATCTTCTTTAAAATTGTGCTTCTTCAGGTTATAAAGCGCATTGTGCCCCCAATGTCAAATGAAATTATCACTCTTGTTAAAGATACCTCTCTTGCAAGGGTTATTGCTGTTGCCGAAATTTTAATGGCGGCAGAAGAATTTGCCGTTAAAGGTATTATTTGGCCCTTGTTCTACACAGGCGTATTCTTCCTGCTATTTAACGGAATTTTAACTCTGCTTTTCGGTTATGTTGAAAAGAAACTTAATTATTTTAGGAGTTAGTTATGGCATTGCTTGAAGTAAAAAATTTAAAGAAAAGCTTTGGAAAAACCGAAGTGTTAAAAGGCATTTCATTTTCGCTCCAAAAGGGCGAGGTTCTTGCCATAATCGGCTCATCGGGTAGCGGAAAAACTACCCTGCTTCGTTGTCTTAATTTTCTTGAAAATCACGACTGCGGCGAAATTTTGCTAAACGGTAAAACAATTTCCCACGGTGGAAATGAAGATTTAAGTGACGAACAATTAAGAAACAACCGCTTACATTTTGGCCTTGTTTTTCAGAATTTTAATCTCTTTCCACAATATAACGTTCTTGAAAATGTTACCCTCGCCCCCACTCTTTTAAAGCGTGGTACCGATAAGGAAATTGAGCAAACCGCAATGAAACTCATTGAAAAAGTAGGACTGGCCGATAAAACAAAATCCTACCCTTGTGAACTTTCGGGAGGTCAGCAACAGCGTGTTGCCATAGCCCGCGCCCTTGCTCTAAATCCCGATATTTTGTGTTTTGACGAGCCTACAAGCGCCCT
>JAZSBX010000087.1:0-6480 GCA_045602605.1 Acutalibacteraceae bacterium | reverse complement strand
CGCAGTGAGGAACCTGCCTGCATTATTGATGATATTCTAGAGGGAATGAAAAACACCTCAACACCCTATAAGGTTATTGAAAACCGTGGCGAGGCAATTAAGTTTGCCATTGAAAATGCTAAAAAGGATGACATTATCGTTTTGGCAGGCAAGGGACACGAAACCTATCAAATTTTAAAGGATGGCACCATTCACTTTGATGAACGCGAGGTTATTGCGCAGGTGCTTGAAAATTTATAGCAAGGAGAGTTAAAAATGCGTGAAATTGCTCCCATTGTTGCGGCAATTGTTGCCTTCGCCGCAACTGCACTTTCGGGGTTTTTCATAATCCCAATGCTACAAAAACTTAAATTCGGTCAAACAATTTTAGAGGATGGCCCCACTTGGCATAAAGATAAGCAGGGAACACCCACAATGGGCGGAGTTATGATGGTTTTCGGCATAGTTGTTGCCTTAATTATTGCAATTCTTGTTTCCTTTTTAACACAGGGCTTACTAATAAAAGAGCTTGCTGATTTAAAACTGCTCACAAACCTTGCTTTAGGACTTGCTTTGAGCGTTTTGATGGGTGCAATAGGTTTTATTGATGACTACATAAAGGTGGTTAAAAAGCGTAATTTGGGACTTACCGCAAGGCAAAAAACCTTTTTGCAACTGTTTGTTTCGGCGGCCTATCTCCTTGCAATGTTCTTAAACGGAATGAAAACCCTTTGGATTCCTTTTTTAGGTGAATTCAGAATTGATTCGGGTCTTGGACTTATCTTTTGGCCTATTGCTCTGTTCTTTATTTACGGTTTTACAAACGCCGTAAATTTAACCGATGGTGTTGACGGTCTTGCGGCGAGTGTAACTCTTGTTGTAGCCTCTGCCTTTATGCTCTCTGCGGGGCTTCTTGAAAACCTTGGTTACAACACCTTAAGCGCCGCAGTTGCAGGCGCCTGCGTGGGATTTCTTGTGTGGAACGCGCACCCTGCCAAAGTGTTTATGGGTGACACAGGCTCAATGTTTTTAGGCGGCGCCGTTGTTGGCCTTTCCTTTGGCATCGGCAAGCCAATCATGCTCATTCTTGCAGGCATCGTTTATATTGCCGAAGCCTTTTCAGTAATGCTCCAGGTAGCATATTTCAAAAAGACAAAGAAGCGTATTTTTAAAATGGCACCCCTTCATCATCATTTCGAAATGAGTGGTTGGAACGAGGAAAAGGTGGTAACCATCTTTACACTTGTGGCGCTTATTGGTTGCGCAGTCGCTTTTACACTGGTATTATTAGGATAAAATTTTAGGAGGCATTCACCCTTGGAGGAAATCAGAGCTAAAAAAAGAAAAATCAAATCTCCCCTTATTCAACGGGGCAAAATGGACATTACCTTTTTTGCATTAGTGTCAATTTTGCTGACCGTTGGTCTTGTTATGCTCTTTTCCGCAAGCTATGCCTATTCCTTTGCATATTTCGGCAACAGCTACCGCTTTATTATTCGCCAGGCTGCCTTTGCCGTTGTGGGCTTCATTTTAATGATGTTCATTTCCAAAATTGATTATCACATTTACCGCAAGTTTTCTTGGGTTGTTTACATTGTTGCAGTTGCACTTTTAACATTGCTCATTGCAATGCCGCCAATGATTGACGGTGTTGATTACAAACGCTGGATTGTCGTTGGAGGACTGACATTTCAGCCCTCTGAAATTGCTAAATTTGCGATTATTCTTTTGTTTTCACATCTAATTGCCGCAAATCAAAAGGCAATGAAAAACTTTAAATTCGGCATTTTATTCTTTGGATTTTTATTGGCCGTTGTTTGCGCCCTTGTTGTTGCCGAACCACACCTTTCCGCAACCGTTCTTATTTTTGCCATCGGTATACTGTTAATGGTTGTAGGCGGCGTAAGGCTTTGGCACGTTGGCGTTTGCGGTCTTGTTGGTGTTGCAGGCGGCGCCCTGGCAATTCTTACGGGCATCGTTGGTTACGGTGGGGACAGAATTAAATATTGGCTTGACCCTTGGGCTGATGCCACAGGACTCGGTTATCAAACCATTCAGTCCCTTTTGGCAGTTGGTTCGGGCGGAGTGCTGGGTAAAGGCCTCGGTCAGTCGGTTCAAAAGCATCTTTGGGTACCCGAACCTCACAACGATTTTATCTTCTCAATCGTTTGCGAAGAACTCGGTCTTATTGGCGCAATGATAATAATCGTGCTGTTTTGCGCCCTCGTTTGGCGCGGCTTTACCATTGCTATGAAAGCCCCCGATAAGTTCGGCGCTTTAATGGCGGTGGGCCTAACGTTCCAGGTTGGCCTTCAGGCAATTCTTAATATTTTGGTTGTAACAAACACAATTCCCAACACGGGAATAAGCCTTCCGTTTTTCAGTTACGGCGGCACAGCGCTTTTAATTCTGCTTTGCGAAATGGGAATTGTCCTATCAATTTCACGAAGTTGCAGCTTACAAAAGGTTTAGTTTTTTGAAAGGAATAGGTTTTATGCACATTCTTTTTGCAGGCGGCGGTACGGCCGGTCATGTAAATCCTGCGCTTGCCATTGCGGGAAGCATTAAAGAAAAACACCCAAACGCGAAAATCAGCTATATCGGCACCGAAAAAGGAATTGAGTCAAGGCTTGTAAAAAATGCAGGCTATGATTTTTACACAATTGAGGTAAGCGGTTTTCAGCGCAGTTTTTCTTTTGGCGCTGTTAAAAGCAACCTTTCGGCCGTTAAAAAAGCCTTTACATCCAGTCAAAAAGCAAAACGGCTGTTAAAGGAACTGAAACCCGATGTTGTTGTGGGAACGGGCGGTTACGTGAGTGGCCCTGTGCTCAGAGAGGCGGCAAAACTCGGCATTAAAACTGCAATTCACGAGCAAAACGCTTTTCCCGGTGTGACCACAAAAATGCTTGCAAACAGCGTGGATAAGGTTATGCTTGCAATGCCGGCGGCAATAAAACATATGAAACTTAAAAACAAGCCGGAAATCACGGGTAATCCCGTTCGTTCAAATCTTATATCGGCTAATAAGCTTGATGCAAAAAAACAACTTAAAATGGATGACAGACCCGTGCTTTTGTCCTTTGGGGGAAGCCTGGGAGCTAAATATATTAACGAGGCCGTTTGCGACCTTATTAAATGGCACAACGGCAGTAAAAAATTCTATCACATTCACGCAACAGGCAAGGCAGGAAACGGCGAAATGCTTAAAAACCTTGAAGGCGTTACCCTGAGTGATGAAATTGACGTGAGAGAATACATTGATGATATGCAGCTTTGTATGGCGGCGGCTGACCTTGTTATTTGCAGGGCAGGTGCCATAACGTTAAGCGAACTTCAAATTTGCGGCAAGCCTGCAATTTTAATTCCATCGCCTTACGTTGCGGAAAATCACCAATTCCACAATGCAATGGTGCTGAAAAATGCAGGGGCTGCCGAAATCATTGAAGAAAAAGACCTTAGTGGTGAAAAACTGATTGAGGTTGTGGGCGGTTTAATTGAAAACGGGCCAAGGCTTGAAGAAATGGCTCAAAAGGCAAGAAAAACGGCTATTGATGATGCCAACTCAAGAATTTATAAAATTATAATGAACCTTTACACCGCGCAATAACACAAAATAAACACTCGGCATAGAATGAAATGTAAATTTTTCATTCAAAAAGGGTGTTTTAAATGTCAAAAATAATCATAGAGGGCGGGAAAAGGTTAAACGGTACCGTGGAAATTGACGGTGCCAAAAACAGCATTTTACCCATTCTTGCGGCAACACTGCTAATTGAAGGCACATCAGAGATACACAACTGTCCCGAACTTTCAGACGTTGACGTTGCGCTGAAAATTTTATCCCACCTCGGTTGTGTGGTGGAAAGGGAAGGGCAATGTGTCACCGCTGATTGTCAAAATGTGAACCGAGCCGAGGTGCCCCATTCTCTTATGCGCGAAATGCGCTCATCAATTGTGTTTTTGGGCGCAATTCTTGCCAGAACGGGCAAGGCGGTTATGAGCAGTCCCGGGGGCTGTGAGCTGGGGCCTAGACCTGTTGATTTACATATTAAGAACTTAAAAATTTTAGGCGCCCAAATTGAAGAGGACGGCGGATTCTTAAACTGCTCTTTACCCGAAGGCTTTAAGGGCAAGGAAATTTATCTTTCCTTTGCCAGTGTTGGCGCCACCGAAAACATTATGATTGCCGCAACGTTGGCTCACGGCAAAACGGTCATTCACAACGCGGCGAGAGAGCCCGAAATTGTTGACCTTGCAAATTTTTTAAATTCTGCCGGTGCTAAAATTTTCGGCGCGGGCAGTAACACAATTGAGATAATCGGCGTAGATAAACTGCACGATACAAGTCACAAAATCATTCCTGATAGAATTATCGCCTCAACCTATATGGCGGCGGTGGGAATTTGCGGGGGAAGTATAACCCTTAAAAATGTAATTCCCGCACAGCTTACAGGTGTTATTGATGTTATGAAGCAGGCAGGCGCCGAAATCTTTGCAAGGGAAGAGACCGTCAGGGTTAGTATGAAAAAGCGACCACGGTGAATTTCCTCCCTTCACACACAAATTTATCCCGGTTTTCCCACCGATTCAGGTCCGCCAATTCTTGCAATGCTGACAAAAGCAAGAGGAACCAGCGTGTTTGTGGAAAACATTTTTCAAAACCGTTATAATTACGTTGATGAGCTTAAACGGCTTGGCGCCAACATTAAAACCGAAGGTCGCGTGGCGGTGGTTGAAGGCTGTTCAAGGCTTTCGGGCGCGCCTATTCGTGCCACCGATTTGCGCGGTGGCGCCGCCCTTGTTATTGCAGGCCTTGGGGCTGAAGGCACAACGGCGGTTGATAAAATTTGTTATATAAAGCGCGGTTATGCCGATATCGTGCGTGATTTAAAAATGCTTGGAGCAGAAATTAAAGAGGAGTAAAAATGGAATATAAAGACACAAATCCCCGCCGCAATTCCAAAAAAAGCAGGAAAAGGAAAAAACGCGCAAGACTAAAAAAAGGCTTCATTGCCTTTTTGCTGATATTTATCGTTTGTGCAACCCTTGTCACGCTTTCTCTTACCGTGTTTTTTAAAACTGAGCAGGTTACGGTAAGCGGTAACACAATTTACGAAAGCAGTGAGATTTTAGAGGCAGCAGGAATTAAAACCGGAACAAATATGTTTCTAATTTTTGATTCGGCGGTTGAAGAACGGTTAATTTCAAAGCATCCTTTTATAGAAAGCGTTAAGTTAAAACGCACGCTGCCCGATAAAATTGAAATTAAAATAACCGAATCCACGGAATATTATTGCTATGAGTATGCAGGCCAATTTTTTACTGCAAGCAAGGATAACAGGGTGCTGGCAAAATATTCAAGCGCCCCTGCAGGCCTTGTTAATGTCAGCGCTAACAGCCTTACAAATCTCAGCGTTGGTCAAAAGGTTGAGTTTACAAACGAGGAAGAAAAAAATTATTTAACCAAACTTTTAAATACCCTTTACGAGTATAAACTTGAGGTTACATCGGTTGATGTAACCGATATGTCGGCAATTAAGGTTATCATTTCCAATAGGCTTGTGGTTAATTTCGGCGGTCAAACCGAGCTGGAGGGAAAAACCGCGCAGTTGGCAACGGTTATCAAAAACCTTGGAGAAAATGAACGCGGAAGCATAAATTTGTCGGTTTGGTCATCAACAAAAGATGAGGTTTATTTTGTTAAGGACAATTTGCAATAAAAAAAGCAAAAAAATTTGTTAAAATTTTTGCATAAAAATATTGAAATTTAAAATAAGGTGTGCTATTATTATAAAGTATAAAGGTATATTATGTTTTTAGGCCACCTAATAAGTTAAAAAGTGAGGAATAAAAAATGTCATTTGAAGTTTCTAACGAGTTAGACAATGTTGTTCAAATTAAGGTTGTCGGTGTTGGCGGCGGCGGCGGTAACGCTGTAAACCGCATGGTTGATGCCGGCGTTCGCGGTGTTGAATTTATTGCTGTTAACACCGATAAGGCTGCTCTCTATCAGTCTAAAGCATCTCAAAAAATTCAAATCGGTGATAAGACCACAGCAGGTAAGGGCGCAGGCGCAAATCCTGATAAGGGCCGTAGCGCTGCTGAAGAATCCCGTGATGAAATCGCAGCCGCTATCCGTAGCGCTGATATGATTTTCCTTACCGCAGGTATGGGCGGTGGCACAGGTACAGGCGCTGCTCCTATCGTTGCTGAAATTGCAAAGGAAATGGGAATTCTCACCGTTGGTATCGTAACAAAGCCTTTCGCATTTGAAGGCAAGCGCAGAATGGACCAGGCAGAGGCCGGCATTGCTGCTCTCCGCGAGCATGTTGACAGCCTTGTTGTTATCCCCAACGAGCGCTTAAAGTTCGTTTCCGAGCAAAAGATTACATTTAAGAATGCATTTGATATTGCTGACGATGTTCTCCGTCAGGGTGTTCAGAGCATTTCTGAACTTATCAACGTTACAGCACTTGTTAACCTTGACTTTGCCGATGTTTC
>JAZSBX010000086.1:0-2800 GCA_045602605.1 Acutalibacteraceae bacterium | reverse complement strand
CCTTAATTTGGAGGCAGAAAAATGAAAGAGTTTGAAAGTTTTGACCGTATCGGCGCTTTGCCGCACAGAAGTTACTATATTCCTTTCGGTGAAAAGGATGAGGTTAGAAGCGTTTTCGGCATTACCGACAGAAGAAGCAGTTCCAGATTTTTGTCTCTTGACGGAATTTGGCAGATAAAGGCGTTAGAGCGCGTGGAGGATTTTTGCCTTGACGATAGACTTGCCGCCTCTATTCCCGTGCCCTCCTGCGTTCAGATGCACGGCTACGACCAAATTCAGTATTTAAACTTCCGCTTCCCATTTCCTGTTACCCTGCCCCACATTCCCCACAACAACCCCTGCTGGCACTATCGCCGCATCTTTAACCTTGAAAAGAAGTGTGGCGAAAGGTATTATCTCAATTTCGAGGGTGTTGACAGCGCTTTTTATCTTTACATAAACGGCCAATTTAAGGGCTATTCCCAAATTTCCCACGCAACCAGCGAATTTGATATAACCGACCTTGTTAAAAACGGGGAAAACACCGTTGACGTGCTGGTGCTCAAGTGGTGCATTTCCACCTATTTAGAGTGTCAGGATAAGTTCCGTTTTTCGGGTATTTTCAGAAACGTTTACATTCTTTCGCGCCCTGAAAACCACCTGACCGATTATAAAATTGAAACCGACTTCAGCGGCGAAAACGGCGTGTTGACCTTTATTAATGAGAGCAAAACCGAAATAGCTCTCGGAATTGAGGGCCAAAATTTAACGGTTGCCCCCGAAGCAAAGGCCGAAATCGAGATAAAGAAGGTAAAACCCTGGAGCGCCGATGAACCAAACCTTTACACCCTTGAAATCAGAGCCCAAGGTGAGAAAATTATTGAGAAGGTGGGCTTTAGAACCGTTACTGTCGAGGGTAAGGTATTTAAAATCAACGGCGAGGCCATAAAGCTAAAGGGTGTTAACCGCCACGATTTCAACTGTGAAACGGGCGCTACCGTAACGCTGCAAAATATGTATGATGATTTAAAACTTATGAAGCAGCTTAACGTTAACGCTGTCAGAACGTCACACTATCCCAACAGTCCTGAATTTTATGAGCTTTGCGATGCCATTGGCCTTTTCGCTATGGATGAGGCCGATGTTGAAACACACGGCGCGGTTACTATTGATGGCGGTTATGAAGTGGAGCTTTTAAAAGAAATCGCCGAAAACGAGTTTTTTACAAAGGGTATTTTGGACCGCCACACGGCCCTCGTTGAAAGGGATAAGAACCGCACATGCGTTATTATGTGGTCCCTTGGAAACGAATCGGGCTTTGGAAAGGCCTTCTTTGAAGGCGCAAGGTTTATTAAAAACCGTGATAAAACAAGACCTATTCACTATGAGGGTCTTTTCCTTGCCGACCCCAAATATTACTACACCGATATGGTGGATGTTGTAAGTATGATGTACCCCTCTATCGAGACCATTCGTGAAAGGGTGCTTGAAAACGAGAAGGAAACAAGGCCTTTCGTTATGTGCGAGTACACCCACGCGATGGGTAACTCCTGCGGCGACATTGCCGATTATTGGGATTTGATTTATAATAACGAGCAGCTTATGGGCGCTTTCGTTTGGGAGTGGGCCGACCACGGCGTTAAAACCGAAAAGGGCTTCCTTTACGGCGGCGATTTCGGTGAAACCGAGCATGACGGCAACTTCTGTATTGACGGCCTTTTAACGCCCGACAGGAAACCGAAATCGGGCGCTATGGAGATGAAGGCGGTCTACAGCGGCAAAACAAAATCCGAAATGAAGGATGTGACTATTCCTACACAAAAGGGCTATGCGAAGGGAATTAAAATTAAGGCCGATGAGCATACGGGAGAAATCACCTCCATTAAAGCTGACGGCGAGGAAATTCTTAAAACTCCCTTGCGCCTTAATTTCACCCGTTACATCGATAACGACCGCGAACTTATAGCCAAGTGGAATGAAAAATACCGTTTGAATGTTTGCAAACCCCAAATTTTCTCCTGCGAAAAGGGTGATAATTTCTACAAGTTTAGGGGCGGCATTGCGGCTAACTACATAAGACCTGTGGCGCTTTTTGAGATGACCTACAAGGTGGCGGGCAATCGGTTAACGGTTGAACTTTCCTATGAACTTGCAAAGCGCATTAAAAATTTCCCGCGCTTCGGTCTTGAGTTCGGCGTTGACAAAAAATATGCCGATTTTGACTACGTTGGTTTTGGCCCGTATGAAAGCTACACCGATAAGCGCGTGGCCTCGGATTACGGTTATTACGAAAGCACCGCAAAGGAAAACTACTGCTACGACTACATTCGCCCACAGGAATCGGGCAGTCATTTTGCCTCGAAATATCTTGGTGTTAAGAACCTGTTTTCCTTAACCGCCAAAAAGCCTTTCTCCTTTTCGGTTAACCCCTACACGACAAAACAGCTTTGCGAAACAACCCACAATTTTGACCTCACACAAAACGATTTTGTCAATATTTGTGTTGATGTTGCAATGCGCGGCGTGGGCTCTAACTCTTGCGGCCCCGAGCTGCCCAAAAAGCACGAAATTCGCAAAAAGGGCAAAAACACATTTAAGTTTAAATTTTAGTTATACAAAATAATTATCCACCTGCGTAGTAATGCGGGTGGATTTTTATTTTTAACCACTATTGGCCACGATGTGGTTTAAAGTTATTGATGATGCCAAAGTGAAGAAACTAAGCCAGAAAAGCCGCATAAGCACTGGGGATTTTATTGGTTTTTGTAGAAAAAGTTATGACAAAAAAGGTGCAAAATCGGCAAAACCATACATATTTTTC
>JAZSBX010000085.1:0-4809 GCA_045602605.1 Acutalibacteraceae bacterium | reverse complement strand
CTAATAAAAGACCTCGACGAGAAATCATCGAGGTCTTTTCATATCAGGTTTCGTCTTATGCGTTTTTCTTTTTCTTAGAGCTTAACAGACTCACAAGGGATATAATTGCGCAGAACACTGCGACAGAAATAAAGAGAACATTCCACTTTCCGTCACCGAGTATAAAGCCGTAAACCATTGACTGAATTGCCGCGCCCATATATGCGGCAAAGTCAAGAATACCTGCGGCGGTGCTTGAGAACACGCGTCCAGCTACATCGGCAGCGAATGCCCATACAACTCCGTTAATAGCGTAAATAAAGAAGCCTGCAAAGAAGAGCAAAATCATCATAAGCACAAACTGAAAGCCCGTAGGCTCTAAAGCATTGAGGTCCTTTTCGGTTATCTTGCCGTTTTCCACAAGACCGCTTGCGGTAAGCTCGGCAATCTGCTTATTAACGGTACCAACCGACATATTTGTCGCCGTTGAGATTGCGCGTTGCGATACAGAATCGGTCTGGGTGGTAAGATACGTCAATATATCAAAGGTCTTTTTGTCATCATTTTGCTTTTCTCCTTGTAATCAAGCGGAAAACTGCCTTAACAATAATATTTACAATCAGTATCGCAAGGGATACTATTGCCGCGCACTCTAATTGCATATTGGCTTCAAACTGGTTAATCATTAAGGCAATCGGTTTTGTAGAGGTGTTTGCTAAGAATGAAACGGCAGAAATGGTCATCATACTGTTAACAAAGAAATAACTTGCCATTTCGCAAACGGTGGGCATACTTTGCGCTAAAAATACGTCCTTTATCATACGTACTTTGCCAATGCCCATGGTTTTACCAACGTCCTCTAAATTTTCGTTAATTTTAGAGAGTGAGTTGTAAATCATCATATAAGGCGATGCCACAAAGTGTACCACGTTAACCGCAATAAGTATTGCCATAGTGTTATAAATGGCGGTTCCCGAAAAGCTCATGGCATACGATAAACCTAAAACCATACCCGGAATAGCCGCTGCGGTTATTAAAATTAAATGCAAAACCTTGGAAAGCTTTGTTTTTGCTCTGGCTGTTAAATATGCCGATAAAAAGCAAACTGCAGTACCCAAAAGCGCCACCGCAACCGATATTATAAGCGAGTTTACAAGGTAGGTGCCAGCCTCCATAGATAAAGCCTTTTCTATGTTCCTGATTGTCAGGGTTAAATCTATGGGATATCTTTTTGCAAAGCCTAAAGCGCCAAAGCAGAATATCGGCACAACAACCACAAGACTTATAACAGAGCAAAAAACATATGCAAATATTTTTGAGAGCGGTTTGTTGCTTGGTTCAAACGGCTTTATAACAAAGGTCATATTGCCCTTGTCCTTGTTCATTAAATCCAACAAGAAGGCAACAATCGCAGGAATAAGCAAGAGAGCGCCTATAACCGCGCCGCTTTTAAACTCCAATCTGCCTATAACCTCTTCGTACATTAAAACCGATAGCGTTTTGTACTTGCCGCCGATAATAAGCGGTACGCCGTAGTCGGTGATTATCATAGTAAATACCGCAAATATTATAGAAATAAGCGGTTTTCTAAGATACGGCAGAGTAATAGCCGAAAAACGTCTGAACGAGCCCAAGCCTAAAATTTTAGCCGCCTCGTACGGAGAATAATCCTGATACTTTAAAATGTCGCTTATCATAATAAAAGCAACGGGGAATGCGTACATAACGCTACCCGCAACGATGCCTGTAAAGCCATAAATAGATGTGCTTAAGTTTAGCGCGCGGGTTATAATTCCGTTATTACCAAGCACGATTAAAAGTCCCATACCGTGTGAGATAGACGGAATAAGCATCGGCAGGGTAAAGATGATAGAGAAAAATCCCTTAAGCTTTATATTAACACGCGAAATGCATACCGCAAGGGCAAATGAAATTGCAATGGTGATAACCGTTGCCACTAATGCCGTAATAAGCGAGTGTGTAACGCTCGGTAAAAACTGAGCGCTGTTAAATACCGCCTTGGCGCTATCTGCGTCAATATGGATAAGCATACTTATAAGCGGAAACAGTATAAATACCGCAAAAACGCTTATAAATATAAGCTTTGTAACAAGGTCTAAGCCTTTACGTTTTATTTGAGTCATAGCCTACCTCACGTATTTAATCAGCGAATCAATCTTTTTCTTAAGATTATCGTTTACAAAGCTTTTAACGTAATCATCGGCAGGGTTGTCAATTATGTTTTGCGGAGTGTCTATCTGAATAAGGCGGGACTTGTCCATTACCATTATTCTGTCGGATAGCGCAAAGGCTTCCTCTTGGTCGTGGGTAATGTAAATACAGGTCGTGCCAAATTCCTTTTGTATGTTTTTAAGCTCGTCTCTGAGCATAAGACGGGTCGCAACGTCCAAAGCGCTCATCGGCTCGTCAAACAATATAATGTCGGGGTTAAGTACTAAGGTTCTTGCAATAGCAACCCTCTGTTGCTGACCGCCCGATAATTCACCCGGCTTTTTGTTAGCGTGCTCCATAAGTCCTAAACGCTCCAAAATATCAAGAGCCCTTTGCCTTGCGCCGTCACGAGTTTCCCTTTTTATTTTAAGAGCATACTCAACGTTTTTTAAAACGCTCATATTCTCAAACAAAGCATAGTTCTGGAAAACTATACCCATTCCTCTTTGAGATGCGTCTAAGTTGGTGATGTCCTTGCCGTCCTTTAAAATAGTACCGCTGTCGGATGAAAGCAGACCAATCAAAATTCTGAGAAGTGTGGTCTTGCCGCAACCCGACGGGCCTAAAATAGATAAAAACTCACCGTCGTAAACGTCAAATGAAACGTCGTATAATGCGGGTAATTTGTCGTAGGTTTTGCAAAGATTTTTTATGCTAAGTTTAATATCAGCCATGGTCTTTTCCTTTAATACTTCCATTTTGTAAGCAGTGTGTCTTTTTCTTCGGGGGTAAGAGCGCCCATATCGGCATAGGTTATATCAGACGGATAACCCTCAACCTTTGCAGGTCCCTCTTTGTAAAGCTGCTCGGGGAATAATTCCTGATTGTTAATCTTTGTGTACTCGCCCGATAAATAGGTGAATACTTCCTTTACAGCCGTTCTTTCCAACTTGCCCGCAATAACACCCTGACCGTACATAGAGTAGGGTGAGCCCTCGGGGAAGAAGGCAATTTTTAAATTAGAGCCGTTTTTGTTGGCGTTAACTGCCTGAGAAGTCATACCAAGACCGATAGCAGCCTCTTTTTGTATAAGCTTGTTTATAGGACCTGAGCCCGAGGAAGAAAATTCCATAATATTTTCAGATAATTCATCAAAATATTTCAGCGCTTTTTCCTCGCCCCAAGCCTTGCATAAGGACTGTAAGAACATAAAGCCTGTGCCCGAGGATTTGGGGTTGGGCATACAAATTAAACCTTTGTATTCGGGTTTTAATAAATCTTCGTAAGAAGTGGGAACTGCAATGTCCTTATCCTTTAAAGCCTGCTCGTCAATAATAACCGCGCCGCCGTTTCTGACGTCGGGCATATAGTAGTTGCTTGGAGCAACGTTCTCTAAGAATAAGCTTCTGTCAAATTCGCTCAAATCGGCAAGTAAGCCCTGAGCCTCTAATTTTTGTAAATAGGGGTATTCAAGGTCGTAGGTAATGTCGCACTCGGTGTTTTTGCCTTCACTGAGCAGCTTTGCGGCGTGATCGCCGGTTGATTTATATTCAATAACAATGTTATAGTCGGGGAATTTTTCATCAATGCGTTCTCTTAAATGCTCAATTCTGAAATCCTCTGCGCTGGTATAAATAATTACCTTTTCTCTTTTATCGCCGCAGCCTGCAAAAAGAGTCAATACACATAAAACACAAAGAATTAGAGATGCCGCTTTTAAAAATCTTTTCATTTTAAACCATCCTTTTTAAATTTGACATAAAATGTTCAAAATTTTAAAATTATTTTTTTGTCGTGAACACACGAAAACTCGTGTCAAATCACGCAGCATAAAGCATTTTACCAAAAAACCACCCAAAAGTCAACTGTAAATATATACATTAAATTGTCATAAAGTGTTCATTTTTTGCAAAAAACATATAAAAAATGAAACAAAGCAAGATCACGCGGAAAAGTTCTTTGCTTAAACCAAAGGGTTATAATGACTCGTGAAAGTGCGGAATTTTTTTTAATATATTTAAAAATTGGTATATTTGGTTTATAATATTTACGCTACACAAATTTCATAATCAACGAATGATAAGGTGCACCCTCTATTTTTATAGGGGTATTTTGTCCTATTGTTTTTCACCAAGTTTGTATTTGGTAAAAATGCGAATTCCGCTTGGTGAATTTAGGAGTGTATCCTTATTCGTTGAGCGTAAATTCTGCGAAGTTAAAGTAAGCCGGAATTACTTGCCAGACTTTATAGCAGCCTGTGCTGCTATCAGCAAAAGAGGGAAATTAAATACCTCTTATTGCTGGGATTCGTTCAATTTCTTCATCTTGAATATCTATCCCTTCTAACAAGCCGCCCGCAACAACCATCTCAAAATTACATTTTGGACAACATGCGCTTTCTAATTCCTCATCTATACCTTTTCTTTTATATACATCGCTACTTGAACCTGTATATGATTCTTCTCTCCACATAAAAATATGCTCACAAAGAGGACATTTAACTTGTCGCCATTTATACATTTATCTCACCTCTCGAAAACAGTATAGCACATTATCTGTACAATAAAAAGGACTATGCGAAAAAATCCGCCCGAATTTCTTCGGGTGGATTTTTGTGCTTCATAATGCTAAAGTCAAACCTTTTTATTGTCATTATTT
>JAZSBX010000084.1:0-10157 GCA_045602605.1 Acutalibacteraceae bacterium | reverse complement strand
GAAACACGGTAAAAAGTATAATGAAAGTGCCAAGCTTATTGAGGCAGGAAAATTCTATGATGCCGCAGAAGCTTTGGAGATTGCTGTAAAAACCGGTACAGCAAAATTTGATGAAACGGTTGAAATCCACGTTCGTTTGGGCGTTGACTCCCGCCACGCTGACCAGCAGGTTCGCGGCGCGGTTGTTCTTCCCAACGGAACAGGTAAGGACGTTCGCGTTCTCGTATTAACAAAGGGCGACAAGGCTGATGCTGCTAAAGAGGCAGGCGCTGAATTTGTTGGCGCAGAGGAGCTTGTTGCTAAAATTCAGAATGAAAACTGGCTTGATTTCGATGTTGTTATTGCAACACCCGATATGATGGGCCTCGTTGGTCGTCTTGGTAAGGTTTTAGGCCCCCGTGGCTTAATGCCTACTCCTAAGGCCGGTACCGTTACTCCTGATGTTGCTAAGGCAGTTACCGAAGCAAAGGCAGGTAAAATCGAATACCGTCTTGACAAAACCAACATCATTCACTGCCCCATCGGCAAGGTTTCCTTTGGCGCTGAAAAGCTTCAGGAAAACTTTGACGCTTTAATGGGCGCAATCATTAAGGCCAAGCCCGCAGCAACCAAGGGACAGTACATTAAGTCCTGTGTGCTTGCTACCACAATGGGCCCCGGCGTTAAGCTTAACGTAGCAAAATTCGGCGCTTAATTTTTTAAGTGCTGAAAAAAGGGTTGACAACGGATAACTTTCGTGGTAAAATCCTTTATGCTAATCCGAAGACAGTAGGTTCCGTAAAAAACGGTGTAAAGAAATGGCCTGCCGAGGTGTGCGAACAATTCTTTAGTTTTTAAAGTATTTTTCCGCCTATCTCGTGTCTTTCGGGATAGGCGATTTTTATTGACAAATTATTTATTTTTCATTCGGAGGTGAAATTACATTGCCGAACGCAGCAGTATTAGAACAAAAGCAAAAGCAGGTTGCAGAGCTTTCTGCTAAAATTGCAGAATCTTGCACCGGCGTTGTTGTTGACTACAAGGGTATCAACGTTGCTGATGACACCAAGCTCCGTAAGGAACTCCGTGAATCAGGTGTTGATTATTTCGTAGTTAAGAACACCATCCTTTCCCGCGCAATCGCAGGAACCGACCTTGAGGAAATGAATTCCGTTTTGGAGGGCACCACCGCTATTGCAATCTCGAAAGAGGATTATGTTGCAGCAGCAAGAATTTTAAAGAATTACGCTGATGCACACGATAACTTCTCTATCAAAGCAGGTTATCTCGATGGCAAGGTTATCTCTCTTGAGATGGTTGATTCCCTTGCAAAGCTCCCCAGCCGCGAGGTTCTTCTTGCAACCGTTCTTGGAGCATTCCAGGCACCCGTTGCAGCATTTGCCCGTGCCGTACAGGCTATTGTAGACAAAAACGGTGACGCTGAATAATTAAAGCGACACAAAAAATCAAAACAAAAAATATTTATTGGAGGAAAATAAAATGGCATCCGAAAAAGTTACAGCTATTGTTGAAGAGTTAAAGACTCTTACCGTTCTTGAGCTTTCTGAGCTCGTTAAAGCAGTTGAAGAGGAGTTCGGCGTATCCGCTGCAGCAGCAGTTGCAGTAGCAGCTCCCGCAGCAGGTGGCGCAGCAGCAGCCGCTGAAGAGAAAACCGAGTTTGACGTAATCTTGGCTTCTGCAGGCGCAGAGAAAATCAAGGTTATCAAGGTTGTTAAGGACCTTGCAGGTCTTGGCCTTGCTGAGGCAAAGGCTCTCGTTGACAGCGCACCTAAGACCCTTAAAGAAGCAGTTTCCAAAGAGGAAGCTGAAGAAATTAAGGCTAAGCTTACCGAAGTTGGCGCAACTGTTGTAATTAAATAATTTGTTTCAAGTTTTAAAAAGACTGTGCAGTTTTGCACAGTCTTTTTTATTGCTTTTTTACAAAGGAACCGTGGCGGCGGCCCTAAAACATTGTTACAGCCTATACTTGTCAAATTTTTTAAAAAGGTGTATAATCTACTTAATTTATATTTTATTCCCAAAAAAGGAGAAGGAAAAATGAAAAAGTTTTTAAACCGTTTGTTTATTGACGGCCTTTCGGGTATGGCTTTAGGCCTTTTTTCCACCCTTATTATCGGAACAATTCTTGCGCAAATCGCATCCTTTGTTCCGGGGGTTATTGGCACCTACCTTTTGGCCGCTTCTAAAGCCGCAAAGGCCTTAACGGGCGCAGGCATCGGCGTTGGCGTTGCGGCAAAGCTGGGCGCAAAACCCTTAACCGCTGTTTCTGCCGCCGTTGCAGGTTTAATCGGCGCGTTTCCAAGCGCCGTTTTAACGGGGGAGATAGCCTTTGGCGCACCCGGTGAGCCTCTTGGCGCCTTCGTTGCGGCCTATGTTGCCATTGAAATCGGTCAGCTTGTTGCGGGGAAAACTAAAATTGATATAATTCTTACCCCTCTTTGCTGCATTTTAACGGGCGCCGCCGCAGGCTTTCTTGTAGGCCCGCCCATTTCCAAATTTATGCAGTGGGTTGGCGCTATCGTAAACTTTAACGTTGAACAAAATCCCGTTATCGGCGGTATCGTTGTGTCGGTTGTTATGGGTATTCTTTTAACCCTGCCCATTTCCTCTGCCGCCATTGGCATTGCAATGAACCTATCGGGTCTTGCCGCAGGCGCCGCCGTGGTGGGCTGTTGCTGTAATATGGTTGGCTTTGCCGTTGCAAGCTACAGAGAAAATAGAATGGGCGGTCTTATTGCCCAGGGTATCGGTACCTCAATGCTTCAAATGCCCAACATTGTAAGGCGGCCTCTTATCTGGCTGCCTGCCATTATCTCCTCTGCAATTCTCGGCCCCATTTCCTCGGCAGTGCTGAAAATGACCTGTAATGCAACGGGTTCGGGAATGGGTACGGCAGGTCTTGTGGGGCCGTTGATGTCCTATGACACAATGGTTAACGTTGACGGCTTTGCCTGGCAAATTGCCCTCATTGAAATTCTGCTTATGCACTTTGTGCTTCCTGCGGTTATTTCCCTCATTGTCAGCGAGGCAATGAGAAAGTTAAACCTTATTAAAAAAGGCGATATGCGCCTTGACGTGTAATGATTATGACAGCAAAAGAACGTGCAAAAACTGCGGTTGAACTTTTAAAAAGAGAATACCCTGACGCTATTTGTTCCCTTAATTACACCGATGCATTCCAGCTTCTTATTGCAACCCGCCTTTCGGCTCAGTGCACCGATGCCAGGGTTAATTTGGTGACACCTGACCTTTTTAAAGCCTATCCCACGGCTGAAAAAATGAGCGAGGCACCTCTTGAGAAAATCGAAGAACTGATTAAAACCTGCGGCCTTTATAAAACCAAGGCTAAAGATTTAAAGGAAATTGCCACAAGAATCGTGTCGGTTTACGGCGGCCAAGTGCCAAAGGAAATGGATGACCTTTTAACCCTTTCGGGGGTTGGCAGAAAAACTGCAAATCTGGTGCGGGGGGACATTTTCGGACTTCCTGCGGTTGTGTGCGACACACATTTCATCCGTTTGTGCAATAGATTTGGCTTTGTTTCCACCAAAGACCCCTTAAAGGTGGAAAAGGAAATGCTTAAAATTTTGCCTAAAAACGAATCAAACGATTTTTGCCACCGCGCCGTGCTTCACGGAAGGGCGGTTTGCACCGCAAGAAAGGCATTTTGCGGAAAATGCGTTTTAAATGAAATCTGCAAAAAGAAATTGGAGAAAAAATAATTATGCCACAAAAAAGAGTTGCCGCAATTCACGATATTTCGGGCTTTGGCAAATGCTCGCTAACGGTTGCCCTGCCTATAATTTCGGCGGCAAAAATTGAAACCGCCGTTATTCCAACGGCCGTGCTTTCCACCCACACGGGGGGATTTGAGGGTTACACCTTTCGTGATTTAACCGAGGACATTTTGCCCATAGCAAGGCATTGGAAAAGTGAAAATTTAAAATTTGACGGCATTTACACAGGCTATCTCGGTTCCAAAAAGCAGGTTGGCCTTGTTAAGGAAACCATAAAGCTGTTAAAGGATGAGGATACCCTTATCGTTGTGGACCCCGTGATGGGCGACCACGGTAAGCTTTACGCAGGCTTTGATGCTGATTTTCCCGCCGAGATGCTTACCCTTTGTGAGCAGGCCCACATTATTGTTCCTAACGTGACCGAAGCGGCTTTTATGCTCGGTGAAAATTATGTTGCGCCGCCCTACACAAGGGAATACGTAAGCGAAGTTCTTACAAGGCTTAATGCAAAGACCAAAACCGATATTGTGCTTACGGGCATTAGCTTTAAGGAGGGGGAACTTGGCGCCGCCGTTTATAAAAACGGGGAAATTTATTATTATATGACCCAAAAAGAGAATGCGATTTTCCACGGCACGGGCGATGTTTTTGCAAGCGCCTTAACCGCCGCGCTTTTATCGGGCAAAACGGTTTTTGATGCCGCAAAAATTGCGGTTGATTTCACGGTTTTGTGCATTAAAAAGACCTTCGAGGAAAACGGCGACCGCCGTTACGGGGTTAATTTTGAAGGTTGCCTTATGGACCTTATAAAGGCATTGGAGTAAATTTATGAATGAAGAATTTGTGAGAATTGCCGCCCTTTTGGGGCAGGAAAAGTTTTCTAAACTGCAAACTGCCACCGTTGCCGTTTTCGGCATTGGCGGTGTTGGCGGCGCTGCTGCCGAGGCGCTTATCAGAAGCGGTGTGGGCACCGTTCACGCCTTTGATAACGATACCGTGGCTTTAAGCAACCTAAACCGCCAAAGCGTTGCCTTTAAAAGCACCGTTGGAAAGAGCAAAACACAGGTTTTAACCGAAATGGCAAAGGAAATAAGCGACAGCGTTACCGTTGTTGCGCATAACGTTTTTTATTCGCCCGACAACGCCGATGAAATTGATTTAACGAAGTTTGATTTTATAATTGACGCCATTGATACCGTAACCTGCAAAACGGAACTCATTGTAAGAGCCGCTAAGGCAGGCGTTCCAATTATCAGCGTTATGGGCACGGCAAATAAACTAGACCCGTTAAAGCTTACATTTACCGATATCTACAAAACCGAGGGTTGCCCCCTTGCCCGTGTTATGCGAACAACCCTTAAAAAACGGGGAATTCGTGAGCTTGGCGTTATTTATTCCACCGAAGCGCCCATTAAGGCGGAAGATTTCGGGGAATACCGCGAAACGGGCAGGCCCTGCCCTGCAAGCGCCGTTTTCGTTCCTGTCGCCGCAGGAATTGCCGCAGCAGGCAAGGCGGTTGAGTATTTGACAAGATAAATTTTAAAGACCGATTTTTTCGGTCTTTATTTTTTTGTAGATTTTTAAATCAAGATGTAATATAATTAAAGAAAGATATAAACTGCTTTTTAAAAAAGGGTGTTTAATTATGAAGATTAGCGATGTTAAAGAAATTTTAGAGGCCGAGGTGCACTGCGGCGAAGAGCTTTTTGACTTTCAGGTTAAATCGGCCTTCGGCAGTGATATGATGAGTGACGTTCTGGCCTTCGTTGATGACCAGACCGTTCTGCTTACGGGACTCCTTAATCCACAGGTGGTGAGAACTGCGGCAATGCTTGATTTAAAGTGCATTGTCTTCGTTCGCGGCAAAAAGCCCACCGAGGAAATCATCAGCCTTGCAAGGGAGTGCGGCATTTCGGTGCTTTCCACCGAGTGCAGGCTTTTTGTGTCCTGCGGCAGGCTTTATGAAAAGGGCCTTTGCGGAATAGGAGGGGCACGATGAGCGAGCTTTTAAAACTCAGCTATCAAATTGACGGCGATAACTTTTCTTCGGCAGGTGAGGCTTCGGCAAACGTTAAGAAAAAACTTCGCCAATTAGGCCTTGACAATGAAATTATCCGCCGCGTTGCCATTGCAATGTACGAAGGAGAAATCAATATGGTTATCCACGCTGACGGCGGCACCGCCGAGGTAACCGTTTCCACCGAAAAAATTGAAATTCTGCTTTCGGACAAAGGCCCGGGCATTGAAGATGTTGAACTTGCCATGCAGGAGGGCTATTCCACCGCCCCCGATAACATTCACGCTTTGGGCTTTGGCGCGGGAATGGGACTTCCCAATATGAAAAAATACACCGATGAAATGAAAATCGAGTCCACCGTTGGTGTCGGCACCAAGGTTTATATGGCGGTAAACATTAAATAGTGTGACAGGACTCGAACCTGTCACGGTTTCGCTCGCCGCCTTTTATATTGCGGCTTTGCACTTACTTTTGCAAGGCGTCAGCCTTGCTTCAAATTTCCTGCTTCGCCGAATAAAAAATTCGGCGGCAGAAACTTTTCAACCTGCTAAACTAAAAATTTTTGTACAAGACGAAGCCGACAAAACTTGAGAATACTGACGTATTTCAAGTTTTGAGGCAAAGTATTATCGAAAATTTTTGTTTGCAGGCGCGGCAGGTTCGAGTCCTGTCACACTAACTTTAAGAGGTGAAACAATGACTGAATTTTTACATTCGGTTTTTCTTGATGAGGAAAAGTGCACGGGCTGTACCACCTGCGTTCGCCGTTGTCCCACCGAGGCTATCAGGGTGAGAGAAGGCAAGGCGGTTATTGAAACGGCAAAGTGCATTGACTGCGGAGAGTGCATCAGGGTTTGCCCAAAAAAGGCAAAAAAGGCCTTCTCCGACAAACTCGAAATCATAAACAATTACAAATATAAAATTGCCCTTCCTGCCCCTGCGCTTTACGGTCAGTTTGACCATATGGAGGACATTGATTACATACTTAACGGCCTTAAGGAATGTGGCTTTGATGATGTTTTTGAGGTTGCCAAAAGCGCCGAGCTTGTCACCGAATACACAAGGGAGTATTTAAAGGATGAAAATATCCCTCGCCCCGTTATTTCCTCTGCCTGCCCTGCGGTGGTAAGGCTTATTTCGGTGCGCTTTCCCTCCCTTTGTCAAAACGTGCTTCCCATTTTAGCCCCCGTTGAATATGCCGCGCGCATAGCCAGGGATAAGGCGGTAAGCCAGCACAAGGATTTAAAAAGGGAAGATATAGGCGTGTTCTTTATCAGTCCCTGCCCTGCAAAGGTAAGCTATGTTAAAAATCCCATTGGTGTCAAAAAAAGTGAAATCGATGGGGTTATTTCCATAAGGGAAATGTACTTTAAACTGCTTCCCATAATGAACAAAATGAAAAATCCCGAGCCTATGAGTGAGTCGGGCAGAATCGGTATCAGCTGGGCAGGCTCAGGCGGCGAGGCTTCGGCCCTTTATAACAGTCAGTACATTGCCGCCGATGGCATTGAAAACGTTATTAAGGTTCTTGAGGAAATTGACAACAAAACCTTCGGTCGCCTTGAATTCGTTGAGCTTAACGCCTGCCAGGGCGGTTGTGTGGGCGGCAGCCTTAACGTTGAAAATCCTTACGTTGCAAGGGCAAGGCTTCACATTTTGCGCCGCTATCTGCCTGTTAGCGCTTTGGCAACGGTCAAGGAAAACCGCGCTCATTTCGGCAGCTGCCTTTGGGAAAAGGAACTTAAAGGTTCATCGGTTTTAAAGCTGGATGAGGATATGAGCGTTGCCCTTAAGAAAATGTCGGAAATCGCCCGACTTGAGGAAAGTCTTTGCGGTAAGGACTGCGCCGCCTGCGGCGCCCCCACCTGCCACGCCTTTGCCGAGGATGTGGTGCAGGGCAGGGCAACCCTTGAAGACTGTGTTTTTATAAACAGAGGTAAATAAAATGACTGTTAAAACATTAAGTGAAAAATTAAATTTAAAGGTTATAAACCTTGCTGACGGTGACCGCACGGTTACAGGCGGCTATGCAGGTGACCTGCTGAGCTGGGTTATGGGCAGAGCGCAGGAGGACTGCGCATGGGTTACCATTATGACCAACATTAACGTTATTGCGGTGGCAAGCCTTGCTGACGTTGCCTGCGTTATTATAAGCGAGGGCGCCGAGCCCGATGAACAAATGCTTCAAACTGCCAGGGCTAAGGAAATCAACCTTTTGCACAGCGGAAAGGACACCTTCACCCTTTGCGGCGAGATAGCAGAGCTTTTAAAATAAATATTAAAACTTTTAAAGACGGGAGGAATGGAAATGAAACTTTATTACGATTTTCATATTCATTCCTGTCTGTCGCCCTGCGGTGATGATGCAATGTTTCCTGCAGACATTGCAGGAATGGCAAAAATAAACGGTCTCGATATGGCCGCGCTTACCGACCACAACAGTTGCAAAAACTGTCCCGCTTTTTTTGAGGCCTGTCAGTTTTACGGCGTGACACCCGTTGCAGGAATGGAACTTACCACGGCGGAGGATGTGCATATAGTCTGCCTGTTTCCTACGCTTAAAAAGGCAATGGAGTTTGATAAATTTGTAGAAGCCGCGCTTTCCCCCATAAAGAACAAAAAATCCATTTTCGGCGAACAAAGCATTGTAAACAGCGATGGAGAAAAAATCGGCGAGGTGGAGAATTTTCTTCCTGCCGCCGCAAACATTGATATCGGTCAGGCTGTGAATAAGGTCAGGGGTCTCGGCGGCATTTGCTATCCCGCCCACATCGACCGCGATTCGGGCGGAATTATTGCAATGCTTGGTGACATACCAAAGGAATACGGCTTTAACATTGCCGAAATTCACGACAAAAGCAGGGAAGGGGAGTTTATGGAAAAATTCCCTCAATTAAAGAATTACACGCTGTTTTCCTCCTCCGATGCCCACTCGCTTTTGGATATTAACCAAAGAAAAAACAGCATTGAGCTTCGGGAAAATTCTGCCGAATGTTTAACAGAAACTTTTTTTGTTAAAAAATAAACAAAAAATCGTTGAAATTTGTAATAGCTTGTTGTATAATTAGAAAGATAACAAAATCGCGGTTAAAACCGCGCGGGAGGTATAAATTTTATGAAGAAAAAGTTAACTACCGTAATGTTTAAAGGCACTCCTGAACAAGAAGAGAAGCTAAAGGCCGTTATCGCCAAATATCAGGGCGTTCCCGGTGCTACCATGCCTGTTATGCAGGAAGCGCAGGAAATCTACGGCTACCTTCCCATTGAAGTTCAGAAAATCATTGCCGATGGCATGGGAATCGCACTTGAAGAGGTTTACGGAATTGCATCCTTCTATTCACAGTTCAAGTTGAACCCCAACGGCGAGGTTGCTATTGCTGTTTGCCTTGGCACAGCCTGCTACGTTAAGGGCTCGGGCGACATTTTACAGCGTCTTGAGGAGAAGCTTGGAATTAAATCGGGCGAAACCTCTTCTGACGGCAAGTTCTCTCTTGAAGCCACACGTTGCATCGGCGCTTGCGGACTTGCTCCCGTTCTCACCGTTAACGATGAGGTTTACGGCCGTCTTAAGAAGGAAGACGTTGATAAAATCCTTGAAAAGTATTTAGGTTAAGTTTTATGAAAGAACTGTCCCTCAACGTTCTGGATATTGTGCAAAACTCGCTGACTGCGGGCGCATCTCTCGTTAAAATAACCCTCACCGAAAATGAGGAGGGAATTTTAAAGCTGACCGTTGCTGATGACGGCAAGGGAATGAGCAAGGAGATTTTAGAGGGTGTGACAAACCCCTTTTACACAACCAGAACAACCCGAAAGGTGGGTCTTGGAATTCCTCTTTTAAAGCTTAGCGCCGAGCAAACAGGCGGCACGCTTACAATTTTCTCAAAGGAGAAAAAAGAGGGCACCGGCGACCACGGAACAGTTATAACCGCCACCTTTGATACAAAGAGCATTGATTTTACCCCTTTGGGTGATATGGTATCAACTCTTTGCACCCTCGTTCAGCGAGGCGGCGAGGTGGACTATGAATATTCCCACAGCACCCCTAAAGGTGCGGTCACTTTAAGCACCCGTGAAATGCGGCAAATGCTGGGGGAGGGAATTCCCCTGAACTCTTTTGAGGTCATACAGTGGCTGGAGGGATATTTAACCGAACAATACGAAGTTTTAAATGCAAATTAACTTGATTTGGAGGAAAAGAATATGAAAAGTTTAGCTGAACTCACTGCACTTAGAGATAAACTGCAAAACAACGTAAGTCTTCGCGAGCAGGCTGAGACCAAGAGAATTGTTGTGGGCATGGCTACCTGCGGTATTGCGGCAGGCGCACGCCCCGTTCTTAACGCCTTCACCGAGGAAATCGGTAAGGCAGGCATCACCGACACCGTTGTTACACAGACAGG
>JAZSBX010000083.1:0-7334 GCA_045602605.1 Acutalibacteraceae bacterium | reverse complement strand
AAAGGTTTTTATTAAAGAAAATTTTATAAGACTTGATTCAGCCTTAAAATTAGCCTCTGCCGTTTCAACGGGTGGACACGCGAAAATAGTAATACAAAACGGAGAAGTGGCTGTAAACGGCGAAATTTGTTTAATGAGGGGCAAAAAATTATATTCAGGTGATGTTTTTACCTTTGAAGGACAAAATTTTGTTATAGAAAATGAAAATTAAAAGTTTAAAAATTAAAAATTTTCGCAACATTGAAGAAATTTTATTTAATCCAAGTGATGGAATAAATGTAATTTACGGTGAGAATGCCCAAGGAAAAACAAATTTAATTGAGGCTGTGTGGCTTTTCACAGGAGCAAAAAGTTTTAGAGGGGCAAAAGACAGCGAAATTAAAATGCTGGGCAGCCAAAGCGCCGTTTTAGATTTAACCTTTTCTTCACAGGGTGTTGAAAAAGAGGAAAGAATTATTATAGAAAACAGGCGAAAAGCATTTTTAAATTCAAAACCTTTATCAACCCCAGGAATGCTTGCAGGAAATTTTTATGCTATTATCTTTTCTCCGTCAGACCTTTCTTTAATTAAGGAAGGGCCAAAGGAACGCCGCCGTTTTATTGATATTGCAATAGGTCAGCTTTATCCTAAATACATAAACTATTTAAAGGATTACAGCCGCGCCGTAACACAGCGTAATGCGATTTTAAAACAAAGTTTAAAGGAAAATATTGATTTTAATCTTTTATCCTCCTTTGAGGCGGAAATTTGTGAAAAAGGAAAAAAGATAATTAAATACCGTTTAAGGTATATTGAGCTTATCACCCCTATTTTAACCAATATTTACAGCGGTCTGTCGGGTGAAAAGGAAAAAATAACCATAAATTATCTAAACAGCGCAAATATAGAAAATTTTGCCCAAGACCTTGTTAATTCAAGAAAAAGTGATGCACTTGCAGGAATAACATCTATTGGCCCACACAGAGATGATATTGAATTTTTAATAAACGGGCTCGGTGCAAGAAAATTTGCTTCCCAAGGACAAATGAGGAGTGTGGCGTTAAGCTTAAAATTAAGCGAAGCCCACGTTATTAAAAATATAACGGGTGAATTTCCCGTGGCACTGCTTGATGACGTTATGAGTGAACTTGACCCCTCAAGGCAGGAATATATTTTAAACCATATTAAGGGTTGGCAGGTGCTTATAACCTGTTGTGAGCCTGATGTTGTGGGCCGCCTTAAGGAAGGTAAGGCAATAAAAATTAAAAACGGAAAAATTGAGGAATAAAAAATGTATCTTCATTTAGGGCAGGAAAAGGTTATTAAAACCGAGGATATTATAGGTATTTTCGACCTTGATACAACAACGGTATCGGCAAAAACCCGAAAATTTTTAAATGATGCAGAAAAAAAGGGACAGGTTTCGGTTGTTTCCTATGAACTGCCAAAATCATTTATTTTGTGCAAGGAAAAAGGAGAGCAAAAAATTTATCTTTCTCAAATTTCCCCCACAACACTGCACAAAAGAAGCGGTTTTATTGAAAAAATTTAAATAAATGTTTCACGTGAAACATTTCAAATAAGATTTCCATATTTTTTGAACAGGAGATAAAAAATGAGTGAGAATTTAAATGTACAGGTCACCGAAAATTATGATGAATCTTCAATTCAGGTGCTTGTGGGTCTTGAGGCGGTAAGAAAACGCCCCGGTATGTATATCGGCTCAACGGGGGAGAGAGGTCTTCATCACCTGGTTTATGAGATTGTGGACAACTCCATTGATGAAGCGCTGGCAGGCTATTGTACAAAAATAACCGTTGAAATTCTTGATGACGGTGTTATTCGCGTTACCGATAACGGCCGTGGTATTCCCGTTGGTATTAACCCCCAAAAGGGAATTCCCTCGGTTACCGTTGTTTTTACCATTCTTCATGCAGGCGGTAAGTTCGGCGGCAGCGGATATAAGGTTTCAGGCGGTTTGCACGGTGTTGGCGCATCGGTTGTTAACGCTCTTTCTTCCTGGCTTGAGGTTGAGGTTAAGGATGGCGCCGACATTTACAAACAGCGCTATGAAAAGGGTGTTATTGTAACCGACCTTGAGAAAATCGGCAAAACAAGCGAAACGGGCACCACCGTTACCTTTAAGCCCGACCCCACAATTTTCACCGACACCACCACCTATGATTACGATATACTTTTAAATCGCCTTCGCGAGCAGGCATTTCTTAATGCAGGTATCAGAATTGTTTTAGAGGACAAGCGTTCAGACGTGTTCGAAAAAAGAACTGATGACCTTATGTTTGAGGGCGGTATTAAGGAATACGTAAGATATCTCCTTAAAGGAATCAAGAAGGACCCCATTTCCGATATTATTTATTTATCGGGAACAAAGGGCGATTCCACAGCCGAAATCGCTTTAATGTGGTCAACGGCCTACGATAACAAGATTATGTCCTTCGCCAACACCCTGCACACCATTGACGGCGGTACCCACGAACAGGCCTTCCGCCAGACAGTGGCAAGGGTTGTTAACAAATACGCTCACGACTTTAAAAAGCTTAAGGTTGATTCCGATAACCTTAAGGGTGAGGATATTATGGAGGGTCTGGTTGCGGTTGTTTCGGTAAAACTTGCCGATGCGCAGTTTGAAAGCCAGACCAAGGCAAAGCTTGGTAACACCTCTATCGGTCAGATGGTGCGCGAAATCATTAACGACCAGCTTTATAAATATTTAGAGGAAAACCCTGCTGATGCTAAAATCGTTATAGATAAGGCAATCGCCGCATCAAACGCCCGTGAGGCGGCTCAAAAGGCAAGGGATGCTTCCCGAAACAAGTCGGGCATCGGCGGAAAAACAAGAATGCCCGAAAAACTTAAGGACTGCATTTCCGATGATGCAACAAAAACCGAAATTTACATCGTTGAGGGTGATTCTGCAGGCGGCTCGGCCGTTGAGGGCAGAAACTCAACCTATCAGGCAATTCTTCCCCTTTGGGGCAAAATGCTCAACGTTGAAAAGGCGAGGGATGACAAGGTTTACGGCAACGATAAGCTTACCCCCGTTATCGTAGCTTTAGGCACGGGAATAGGCGAAAACTTTGATATTTCAAAGCTTCGCTATGACAAAATCGTTATTATGGCCGATGCTGACGTTGACGGAAGCCACATAAGAACCCTGCTTCTGACATTTTTCTTCCGCTATATGCCCGAACTTATTGAAACGGGACACATTTATTTAGCGCAGCCTCCCCTTTTCCGTGTTTCAAAAGGTAAACAGCATTTTGATGCCTTTACCGATGAGGAAAAGGCGCAGTACATTGAAAGACTTGGCGGTACGGCTGACGTTCAGCGTTACAAAGGTCTTGGTGAAATGGACCCCGACCAGCTTTGGGAAACCACCCTTGACCCCGAGCGCAGAACCTTTTTGCAGGTTACAATGAGCGATGCCGAGCTTGCAAACGAAACCTTTACAATGCTTATGGGCGAAGAGGTTGAGCCAAGAAAACAGTTTATTGAAGAAAACGCGGTCTTTGCAACCGATTTGGATATTTAAGGAAAGGAGAGAAAGAAAATGGCTAAACAAGAAAAGGTTTATTGGCCCGAAAGCCAGGATACCAACATTTTACCCGTTGAAATCGTTGATGAAGTTAAAAGCAGTATGCTGCAGTACGGTATGTCGGTTCTGGTAGGTCGCGCCCTGCCCGATGTTCGTGACGGTTTAAAGCCCGTTCACAGGCGAATTCTTTACACAATGTATGAAAACGGCCTGACCCCCGAAAAGGCTTACAGAAAGTGCGCCGACACGGTTGGTTCGGTGCTTGGCCGTTACCATCCCCACGGCGACAGCTCGGTTTACGATGCAATGGTAAGAATGGCGCAGGATTTCTCTCTCCGCTATCCTCTTATTGACGGACACGGTAACTTCGGTAACATTGACGGCTACCCTGCCGCCGCCTACCGTTACACCGAGTCTAAAATGAACCGTTTGTCGGTTCATATGCTTGATGACATTGATAAGGACACCGTTGATTTCGTTCCTAACTACGATGACCGATTAAAGGAGCCCACCGTGCTTCCCGTTCGCTTCCCACAACTGCTGGTTAACGGCTCAAGCGGTATCGCCTTTGGTATGGCAACCGAAATTCCGCCCCACAATTTAGGTGAAACCATTGATGCAATGTGCTGCCTTATTGACAACCCCGAAGCCGATTTATCCGAGCTTTGTGAGTATATCAAGGGTCCCGACTTCCCCACCGGCGGCATTATTATGGGCAGGGCGGGAATCCGTGCCGCCTATGCAACGGGAAAGGGTAAAATTATAGTTCGCGGTAAAACCGAAATTGAGGAGCTTTCAAACGGTAAATTCCGCATTATTATCACCGAAATCCCCTACAAGGTGAGAAAAGAAGCGTTAGTTAAGAAAATTTACGATTTGGCTGCCGAAAAGCGCGTTGAGGGCATTGATGACGTTGTTGACTACTCCTCAAAGCGTGACGGCGGTATAAGAATCGTTGTGGATGTCAAGAAGGATGCCAACCCACAGGTAGTTTTAAACAAGCTCTTTTCCTACACCGAGCTTCAAACCACCTTTGGCGCCAACCTTATCGCCATTGTCGGCGGCAAGCCCCAGGTTCTCACCCTTAAGGATATGCTTCAAAACTGCATTGACTTCCAGTGTGAGATTATTGAGCGCAGAACAGCCTTTGATATGAAAAAGGCGCAGGAGCGCGCCCACATTTTAGAGGCGCTGAACACCGCTATTGACTTTATTGATGAGGTTATTTCCATAATCCGCACCTCAAAAACCATTCCCGAATCAAAGGAAAGGCTTTCCGACCGCTTTGGTTTTGATGAAATTCAGACAACCGCCATCGTTCAGATGCAGCTCGGCAAATTAGCAGGCATGGAAAAACAAAAAATTGAGGATGAACTGAAAGAAAAACACGCATTTATCAAGGAATGTCAGGAAATTCTGGCTTCACACAGCCGCGTTCTCGATATTGTTAAGACCGAGGCTTTAAATCTCCGTGATAAATATTCCGATGACCGCCGCACCGAAATTTCAGCAGTTTCGGGCGAGGTTGACATTGAGGACCTTATTCCAGAAGAGGAATGTGTGCTTACAAAGACCCGAAACGGTTATATTAAGCGTATTCCTTCAAGCGAATATTCCGTTCAGAACCGCGGCGGCAGAGGCATTCGCGGTATGACCACCCGTGAAGATGATATCGTTGAGAGCATGTTCGTTTGCTCATCCCACGATTATATCCTTATGTTCTCTAACCTCGGCAGAATTTACAAGCTTAAGGCCTATGAAATTCCCGAAGGCAGCCGAATTGGCAAGGGAATGAATATGGTTAACATTTTACCCCTTATGTCGGGCGAAAAAATCACCAACATTCTCCCCTGCAGTGAGGTTGATGCCGATGCCTACATTGTAATGGTAACCAAGAAAGGCACTATTAAGAGAACCCATCTTGAACAGTTTAAGAACATTAGAAAAACGGGTATTATTGCCCTTTCAATTAACGAGGGTGATGAACTTGCCTTTGTTGAAATGACAAGAGGCAACGATGAACTCTTAATCGCAACCAAAAAAGGTATGGCAATTCACATTGCCGAAGATGATGTTCGCCCAATGGGCAGAACTGCGGCAGGCGTAAGAGCAATCAAGCTGAAAGAAAACGATTCGGTTGTTTCAATGACCAAGGTAAACGGCGAAACGATTGTTTTAACCATTACCGAAACCGGCTACGGCCGAAAGAGCTCTATTGCCGATTACAGACTGCAAAACCGCGGCGGTAAGGGTATTACAAACTACCGCGTGGAAAAATACGGCGATGTTGCGGCCGTGCTTAACGTTACCGATGAGGATGACGTTATTATGATTGCCTCTGACGGCGTTATTATAAGGGTGCCCGCCGCCCAAATCAGCACCTTTAACCGTCCCTCAAAGGGTGTAAGGGTTAAAAAGGTTACGGGCGACACCGTTATTCTTTCTGCGGCTATAAGTGAACATGATGATGATGAGGAATTTACCGTTCCCGAAGCCCCCGTTGCCGATGCGGCCGAGGTGGGACCGGAAGCGGAAAACGAAGGGGAAAACGAAACTGAAGAAACAACAGAGGAATAATTCCCTATGGAAGATGCTTTATTTGAACTTGAAATAAGAGAAAAAAGGAGAATTGCCCGCAAAAACGAAAAGGATGGCATTCGCCGCCTTGGTAACGCTTTGGGCCTTGCTTACGGCGCAATTCTTCTGATTTCCCTTGGGTGGTACACCCTTTTGGCCCTTGTTTTGGGCGTTTTGGGTGTTTCGCGAAGTTACCTTGATAATCTTGTCAGCAACCCTGCCGTTTCCTGCTTTTTGCAGATAATTTTGTCCATTTCCTTTTTCATTCTGCCTTTTTCGGCGGTTATGAAATGGGGCGGCTTTAAAACAAGCGAAATTCTCCCCTTTGGGAAACCTGAAAAAGGCAGTTTTTTGCCGCTTACCCTAATCGGCATCGGCGTTGCGGCCTTTTCAAACATTGCAAACGCCATAAGCGGTTCAATTTTCATAAGCTTAGGCTTTCCCGATAAGTATGTTGAGCCAGCTTATCCCGAAGGGATTTTCGGCGTTACACTTGCCTTCATTTCCACCGCCGTAATTCCTGCCTTTGTTGAGGAATTCGGTATGCGCGGTGTGTGTCTTGGGTCACTGCGGCGCTATGGAGATGGCTTTGCAATAATCGTTTCATCGGTTTTGTTCGGCCTTGTTCACGGCAATTTCACCCAAATCTTTTTCGCCGCCATAATCGGCCTTGCGGCGGGCTATGCCACCGTTAAAAGCGGCTCAATGTGGCCTGCAATCGTAATCCATTTTGTTAATAATTTTATCTCGGTTGGTGTTTATTATCTGGGCCGCTGGGTTGGCCTCGAATTTGTAAACACGGTTTACCTTTTCGTGCTGTGCCTTAACCTGCTTTTGGGCATTTTGGGTATTTACCTTTTATCCAAAAGAGAAAGTTTGGGCTTTGAAACCGAGGAAAACAAAACCGTTGCCACAACCAAGGATAAGTTAATTTGGTTTTTCACCTCCCCTATTGTTGTGATTTGCATCATTTTAACCCTTGTTGAGGCCATATTTTTAAGATAAATCTTGCCAAAACGCCGAAATTTGCTTTTCGGCGTTTTTAGGTTGCTAAATAAATATGTTTCACGTGAAACAAAAGGAATGCTTATGGATAAGAAATTTATGTACAGAGCAATTGAATTAGGTCTTGAAGCGGCCAAAAACGGTGAAATTCCCGTTGGCGCTGTGGTGGTTAAGGATGGCCGAATTGTGGGCGAAGGAAAAAATGACCGCGAAACC
>JAZSBX010000082.1:0-3224 GCA_045602605.1 Acutalibacteraceae bacterium | reverse complement strand
ATCACTATTGCAAGGCAATAATATCACTCCGACGGCAGTCGGAATATCACTTTTATGTAAAAAGAAAAAGCGTTCCGAACGGGTGTTGTTCTTAGGGCTGAAATGCCTAAAAAAGTAAATTTTTGCGGCCTAATGTGTTAAAAAGCCGTGGTACGCGTCAGCGTTACCACGGCTTTTTGCCTTTTATCCCACTAAAAATTTTTCTTTTTTAGGTGCTTCGCAGTTTTGTAAGTATAAATTTGCTTTGATTTCGAAGTTAAGAAACCGCCGTAATACTTTGTGTCTTACAAGGTTTTGCAACGAGAAAGCATACAAATTTATCTGAAAAACCAATTTATCCCTAAGACCAACACCCGAATTGTAACTATTTTTGCAAAAATCATAATAAAAAAGTGTAATTCCGTTGACATTTATCATAGTGGTAGTGTAAAATTATTATACAAATAACATAAGGAGAAAAAACTATGAAATCACTTAAAAAACTTCTTTCGATTGTTTTGTGCCTTTCGATGCTTGTTTGCGTTTTTGCAGGCTGTAAAGGTGGAAACAACACCTCCACCACATCAAAGGGAACACTCAGCATAAACTCCACCGTCCTTTCGAATTTCAAAATGGTGTCACCCACAGTTGGCGAGAAATATTACACCAACACCGTTGATGTTGCCTGGGAGGGTCTCGAAAAGGATGAAACCGTTAGCCTTAAAATTGAGAAAAAGAACGGCAGCAGCTACACCACCGTTCTTGAAAAAGCAGGCCTTACCGGCGACTCCTTTAAAAGCGAGGATAAGCTGGACAACGAAGGTGTTTATAAAATCAACGCCACTGTCAACTTAACCAACGGCAACACCGTTACAAGAACCGTAGAGGTAACCGTTTTAAATCTTGTTAAAAACGAAACCGTTAACGCAGGAATGGACTTCTCCTTTAACGGAAGCATCAGCGAAAAGGTGCTCAATAACTACCTTTCCCGTGCAATCACCTATGAAAACGCAAACACTGATGAGGCTCTCCGTGCAATTTTAAACACCGGCACTAAGTATATTAGCCGTAGCGCTGCAGAATGGTATCCTTCAAAGTGGTTTGAAGATGACCGCCTTCCTATATTTGAAGAACTTATTGAAAAGGCTCATTCCATTGACCCTGACATTATTTTTGAAGGTTGTATTTTTGAAACCACAGGCAAAGACATTAACGACATTAAAATCCCCGCCTTTGTTTTTGAAGCTTTTGGGAAAGAACCCGAGGACAGAACCTTCGACCACCGCAAAATGCTTTTCCCCGACGGCTTTGGTAAAAATATGTGGGCTACAGGTTACAGCCTTCCCGACATAACCCGCGAAGAAACCCAGATGTTCATTTATTACAGAGCCTGTAAGCTTATTGACAGCGGTTTTGAGGCAATTCACCTGGGTCAAACCAAACAAACAGGTAAAAACGACAAAAACAATAAGCGTTGGACCAAAGTTATTCATTTAATTCGCGACTATGCCAAGAAAAATGCCAGAAGAGGTTATGTAATCATCAACTCCCATCACCCCTCTCACGACTTCGTTGGCACCGATGGTGTTATGCTTGTTGATTTTAACGCATCTCCCATGCGTCCAAAGGCTGTTGGCGCCGCCAATTCAAGCCCACAAAAGTGTGTGCTGAACACCGACGTTGACGCACCCTACACTAAAAATATATCAGGCACCTCTCCAAGCGGTTGGACAACTAATCATTACCCCTATCTTGTTGAGTTTGACAACTATGATGCCGCGCAAGGCGATGCTGTTTGGGGAATGGATGAAAGCTCTTGGATTGCAAACCAATCCGATGATTATCGCCGTTCCTTCTATACCGAAGTTAGAAAAATGGTCGCCGCATTTAATAATAACGGTCACGTTGCTCTTCTCGGTAAGCGCCCCGCTTCAACCAAAAAAGCCCACGGATATTACTATATGAACAACAGTAAATATTTTAGTGACGGATTCTCCGATGAGGAAGCCATCATCGCAGCATTCAAGGCATATAAATAATAAGGGTCTTTAAAAACAAACCACACGAAGAAAATTCTTCGTGTGGTTTTATTTTTTCGCTGCCGCATAAGCAGTGAGCCCCCATTCGGAGCGCTCAGTTTTATTCAATTATAACTAATTTTAATGAAATTACTACAAAAACAACATTTTCCGTTGACATTTGCTCTGGTTTTCGTTTAAAATTACTATACAAATTATATAAGGAGAAAAACCTATGAAATCACTTAAAAAACTTCTTTCGGTTGTTTTGTGTCTTTCGGTGCTGGTTTGCGTTTTTGCAGGCTGCAATGGTGGAAACAACACATCAGGAGACACATCAAAGGGCACACTCAGCATAAACACCTCTGTCCTTTCGGATTTCGAAATGGTGTCACCCACCGTGGGCGAGACCTTTTACACCAACACCGCCAGCGTGGCCTGGGACGGCCTTGAAGACGGCGATACCGTGAACCTTAAGATTGAAAAGAAAAACGGTAACAGCTACACCACCGTTTTGGAGAAAACCGGTCTTACCGGTGATTCCTTTGAAAGCGATGATAAGCTGGAAAACGACGGTGTTTACAAGATAAGCCTTACCGCCGTTTTAAAGGACGGTGCCAAGGTAGAAAAAGCAGCCGAGGTTACCGTTGTTAACCTTGTGAAAAACGAAACCGTTAACGCAGGAATGGACTTTACCTTTAATGGCAGCATCAGCGAAAAGGTTTTAAACAACTACCTCTCCCGCGCTATAACCTACACAAATGCAAACAGTGAAGAAGCCATTCGCGCCATTTTAAACACAGGCACGAAGTATGTTTGTCGCAGCGTTGCCGAGTGGTATCCCTCAAAATGGTTTGAGGACACCCACTTCCCCGTTTACGAGGAGCTTATTGCAAAGGCACACGCTGTTGACCCCGAAATCATTTTCGAGGGCTGTATTTTCGAAACCACCGGTAAAGACATTAACGAAATTAAAATTCCCGCATGGGTTTTTGAGGCTTTCGGCAAAGAGGTTGAGGACAGAACCTTTGACCACCGCAAAATGCTTTTCCCCGACGGCTTTGGTAAAAATATGTGGGCTACAGGTTACAGCCTTCCCGACATAACCCGCGAAGAAACCCAGATGTTCATTTATTACAGAGCCTGCAGGCTGATTGACATCGGTGTGGAATCAATCCACCTGGGTCAGACCAAGCAAACGGGAAAAAATGATAAAAACAATAAACG
>JAZSBX010000081.1:0-2116 GCA_045602605.1 Acutalibacteraceae bacterium | reverse complement strand
AGCACGTTATAGGTGTCAATAAGCAGGGTGCAGGAATCGGGATATTTTTCGGCATAAGTTTTAAATGCGGTGTATTCATCATCATAAAGCTGGACCCAGCTGTGAGCCATTGTGCCTGATGGGGTAACATCAAAATCCATTGCGGTTTTAACAACGCTTGTGCCAACACAGCCGCCGATTATCGCCGCCCTTGCGCCATAGTATGAAGCATCGTAACCGTGTGCTCGGCGAGCGCCGAATTCAAGAACGGGGCGACCGTTTGCGGCGCGTACAATGCGGTTGGCCTTTGTAGCAATAAGGGATTGATGGTTGATGGTTAAAAGCACCATTGTTTCAACCAAAAATGCCTGAATTGCAGGGCCACGGACCGTAACAATGGGTTCTTGCGGGAAAATGGGGGTGCCTTCGGGCACTGCCCACACATCGCACTCAAACTTGAAATCCTTAAGGTAATCAAGAAACTCCTCCGAAAAAAGGTTGAGTGATTTTAAATATTCAATATCCTCGCTGCTGAATGAGAGGGAATTGAAATATTCAATAAGCTGTTCAAGACCTGCCATAATGGCAAAGCCGCCTTCATCTGGAACACGGCGGAAAAACATATCGAAATATGCCACGGTATCCTTCATATCGCTGGTTAAAATGCCGTTTGCCATGGTCATTTCATAAAGGTCTAAAAGCATTGTTAAATTTCTTCCGATTTTGTTTGACATTTAAATCACCTATCCAAAATTGTGGGGTTTTTCCTGGCCGTTTTGCTTTAAATCACGTTCCTTTAAAATTCTGCCCGTTTTAATGAGTTCCATTAAACGTTCTGCGTTGTTGTCATTTAAAGCATCGCGGTATTCGTTTATGTTTTTTATAAAGATATCAAGCTCGCCTATAAGGCGCTCTTTGTTGCTTAAAAAGAGTTGTGTCCAAAGGTTTTCATCAATGCTTGCAACCCTTGAAACATCGTGATAACTGCCTGCCGAAAAGCCCAGGTGAAATTCACTTGACGGAGATTTCATATAAGTGCCTGCCAAAATGTGGGGAAGCTGTGAGGTGAAGGCAATCATTTGGTCGTGTTTTTCGGGGGTTGTTATTGTAACATCGGTGCAGCCGATGTCCAGAGCAAGGCTTTTAAGCCGTTCAAGGTCTGCATTTCTCGTATTTTCATCTTTTGTGAAAATATAGTAACGGTTTATAAAAAGGTCGGGCGTGCTGTTATCAAAGCCGTTCAGTTCTCTTCCTGCCATAGGGTGTCCGCCAACAAAGAAAATGCTGTTTTCCTTGCAAAAATCTTTGAGAGCCGAAATTACAGGTGTTTTAACACCGCATACGTCACTTACAACGGCGCTCTTTAAAAATTCCCCGTTGTTTTTAACAAACTCAACGGTGAGGCAGGGGGAGAGGGCAATGAAAACAAGGTCATATTGACCTGACATTTCAAAATTTGCAATTTCTTTAATGCAACCGCACTTAAGAGCCTTTTGGCAAACCGAAGCGTTAACATCAAAGCCGTCTACTAAATATTTATTTGTTTTTGAAAGTGCCTTGGCAAGTGAGCCGCCTATGAGGCCGAGACCCACCACGCAAACGCGCAATTTTTTCTCCATAAAAATCACCGAAAGATATTATTGTATTTATTTTACCGCAATGGCAGTTCCTTGTCAAATAAAAACATAGATAACTTTATTTACTATTTACTTTTTAATAGAAATATAGTAAAATAATAATTTAGAAGACCGATTGGAGGGTGAGTCGTATGAAACGGAATGTTGTTGTCATCGGCGGCGGCGCCGCAGGACTGATGGCGGCATATGAAGCGGCAAAAAACTCCAATAACGTGACCCTTATTGAAAAGAACCAAAAGGTCGGCAGAAAAATTATGATAACGGGAAAAGGAAGGTGTAACGTCACAAACAACTGTGATGGTGATACTTTTATTAAAAACGTTGCCGTGAACCCAAGGTTTTTATATTCTGCAATTTCAAATTTTACAACGGGCGACACAATGGATTTTTTTGAAAGACTTGGTGTGCCTCTTAAAACCGAAAGGGGAAACCGCGTTTTCCCCGTTAGTGACAAAGCAAGCGACATTGTTGACGCGTTATTTTCGGCTGTTAAAAAAAGC
>JAZSBX010000080.1:0-12566 GCA_045602605.1 Acutalibacteraceae bacterium | reverse complement strand
ATTCCGACAAGCACAATTTCTTTAAAGCCCTTGTTTGCAAGGTCGTTAACCTCATTTTTAATTGCATCAAGAGGCTTTGAACGAACAAATCCTCGGGCGGCAGGAATGGTACAATAGGTGCAGTAGCGTTCACAGCCGTCCTGTATTTTTAAAAACGCGCGGGTTCTTTCCTCAAAATCGCTGATTTTCAGTTCGCAAATTTTTTCTTTTCTTTGGTGGGGAATAACCTCAACAATTCGTTGCTTTCTTTTTACAAATTCTAAAATTTTAGAAGGCAGGGAAGGGTGAGAGGTGTTGCCGAGAATAATATCGGCATCAATCAGTTGTTCTGCATCATTTTTAAAAGCCTGGGGCATACAACCTGTAAGAACTAAAATTGTGTTGGGAAATTTATTTTTAAATCTTCTGACTATCTGCCTGGTTTTTCTATCACTTTCAGCGGTTACGGTGCAGGAATTAACGATAAAAACATCGGGCGCTTCATTTTCGCCCGCCGCATTAAAGCCGTTTAAAAGCAATAATTCACGCATAGCCTGCGTTTCATACTGATTAACCTTACAGCCAAGTGTGTAAAATTTGAACGTCATAACAGACCTCTGATTATATAAAAATTTATGTATATTATAACTTTAAAGCACCGCCATTTCAAGCATTTATGCCGTTAAAAGCTAAAAAAATGCCTTAATAATACTTTTTTTAAAAAAAAGACTTGCATTTTTCAATTAGTTGTGATATTATAATAGCCGTTATCGAGTATTTGAAAGGGGTGACAATGATGAAAGAAGGAATTCATCCGTCATACGAAAAGACTACTATCAGATGTGCTTGTGGTGCGGAGTTTGAAACACGTTCAACTAAAAAAGATATTCGTTTGGATATTTGTTCAAAATGTCATCCGTTCTTTACCGGTAAGCAGAAATTGGTAGACACCGGTGGACGCGTTGATAGATTTAAGAAGCGTTTTGGTTTAGATAAGTAGTATAAATTAATTCCGCAGTTATCCTTTGGGTGATTGCGGTTTTATTTTTAGAGGTTATTATGAAGGATTATCAAACTGTTTTTGAGCCAAGTGAGGGGAAATACGAGGAAAAGCGTTCGGTTTTTATTGCCGAGCTTTTTCATTGCGAAACCCCTGAAGACGCCGCAAAAATTGTTGCCGAACAAAAAAGTAAATATTGGGATGCCCGCCACGTTGTAAGCGCTTACCGTTTGCTTGACGGCACAGTGAAGGCAAGTGATGACGGCGAACCCCACGGAACATCAGGCAAACCCGTTCTGGACCTTATTACGGGTGCCGATTTATTTAATGTTATAATTACCGTAACCCGTTATTTCGGCGGTGTGTTGCTTGGCACGGGTGGACTTGTAAGGGCCTATTCTGCTTCGGCAAAGCAGGCCATTGAAAACGCAAAAATTGTCCGAATGATGAGAGGATATCTTTGTAGAATTTCCTGTGATTATCAGCAATATCAGTTAATGGAACGGTTGCTTTATTCAAATGACATAACTATTATAAACAGTGCTTTTGAAGATGTTATAAATCTCGAAATCATTGTTCCGATTGATTCGTTTAATGAACTTAATGATAAAATCACCGAAGCTTTTTCCGGAAAAATATCATTAAACTATGAAAAAGAACTGTTTTTTGTAAAAAAATAAAGTTTAAAGGCAAAAAATGGCGTATATATTTATTAAAAGGTGTTTTAGGGGGTAATAATATGGATAATATAAGAACTATTAACGAAAACAACGAAAAGTTATTTTTGTCCCCGTTTGCCACCCTTAGTTCAATGTCTGCAGGTCGCGAGGTTTATGAGAGCGAATGTGAGTTAAGAACGGCTTTTCAGCGTGACCGCGACCGAATTATTCATTCGAAGGCTTTCCGCCGTTTAAAGCACAAAACACAGGTTTTTTTAGCCCCTGAATCCGACCATTACAGAACACGGCTAACCCACACGCTGGAGGTTTCACAAATTGCAAGAACAATTTCTTCGGCCCTTCAGTTAAACGGTGATTTAACCGAAGCCATTGCCCTTGGTCACGATTTAGGGCACACACCATTCGGCCACGCAGGGGAACGCTCACTTGACAAGCTTTCAACCTTTGGTTTCACACATTTTGAGCAGAGCGTTCGCGTTTGCAAATTTCTTGAAAAAAATGGCGTGGGTCTTAATCTTACTAAAGAGGTTCTTGACGGTATTTTACACCACACAAGAGGTGAATGGGCAAGCACACCCGAAGGAAAAATTGTAAGGCTTTCCGATAGAATTGCCTATATTAACCACGATATTGACGATGCCGTCAGAGCAGGAATTATTAAGGAAAGCGACTTACCCTTAAGCAGCGTAAAGGTTCTTGGCGACACAAAATCAAAACGAATTAACACGCTTGTCACCGCACTTGTTACAAGCGGCGCCGATAACCTTGAATTAAAGGGCGAAATCAACGAAGAATTTGTGCGTTTACACGATTTCCTTTTTGATAGTGTTTATCACAATCCCAAAGCGAAATCTGAGGAAAGCAAGGTTGATGGAATTATTAACGGGCTTTTCGAACACTATCTTAAAAATCCCAATGAAATCCTAAACAACGAGTATAAAGTCGTTGCCGAGCGCGAGGGTATAGAGAGGGCGGTTGTTGATTACATTGCAGGAATGACCGACCACTACGCAATTATGGCATATTCAAATATCTACATTCCAAAATCTTGGAACTATTAAAAATTTTAAAGGAGGGGAAATATAGTGGCTATACCGCAGGAAACGATACTTGAAATTAAGTATAAAAACGATATTGAATCGGTTATTGCGCCTTACGTTGATTTAAAGCGGCGCGGCAAAAACCTAGTTGGTCTTTGCCCTTTTCATAACGAAAAAACCCCTTCTTTTACCGTTTATCCCGAAAACGGCTCCTTTTATTGCTTTGGTTGCGGCGCAGGCGGCGATGTTTTCACCTTTACAAAACTAATCAATAACCTTGATTACATTGAAGCCGTTAAACTCCTTGCCGAAAAAAGCGGTGTTGTGATTGAGGAAAACTCCTATGATTCATCTCTTTCGAAGCAAAAGCAGGTAATTTTGGAAATTAACAGAGAGGCGGCAAAATTTTTCCACTCCTATTTAATGAGTGAGCAAGGAAAATGGGGGCTTAAATATTTAACAGGTCGCGGCCTTTCGGTTGCTACAATTAAACACTTTGGCCTTGGCGCGGCACCCGATGATTGGTCAATGCTTTGCAACCATTTACGCCGTAAGGGCTTTAATGAAAATGATATGGTTCTTGCCAATGTTGCCTCTAAAAGCCAAAAGGGAACCTATTATGACCGTTTCAGAAACAGGATAATGTTCCCGCTTATTGACCTCAGGGGAAATGTTATCGCCTTTAGTGGCAGGCGCCGCCCCGATGATACCGAAAGCGCAAAATATGTTAATACGTCTGACACCTTGGTTTACAAGAAAAGTCAAAATCTTTTTGGAATGAACTTTGCCAAAAATCACTGTGAAGAACGGGTTATTCTCGTTGAAGGAAATATGGACGCTGTGTCTCTCCATCAAGCAGGCTTTACAAACGCTATTGCTCTTTTCGGCACGGCGCTTACTACCGAACAGGTAAAACTGTTAAGCCGTTACACGAAGGAAGTTGTCCTTGCTCTGGATAGCGATGCGGCAGGTCAAAAGGCAGTCCTTCGTTCCCTTGAAACCGCAAAAAATTCGGGCCTTAATATGAAAATTCTCACAATTCCCGATGGTAAAGACCCCGATGAATTTGTTTTGAAAAACGGCGCGGCAAAATTCAACCAACTTTTAGATGCTGCCGTTGGTGAAATGGACTATCGACTTTTAATTGCGGCCGAAAAAATTGATTTAAATGATGATGAAAGCCGCATTAAATATCTGAAGGAAGCTACCCAAACCCTGGCAGAAAGTGATGACAACATTTCGGTTGACTTTTATGCAGGTAAGCTTTCGGCAAAATACGGTGTTTCAAAGGAAACAATTTTAAATTCCATAAACGAAAACCGCAAAAACCGAAAGAAAAAGGAACAGAAAAAGGAATTTTCGGATATTATCTCGCCAAAATTCAGTCGAAACGACCCAAATCCTCAAAAGCGGGAGAATATGCGCTCTTGTTCGGCTGAGGAAAAAATCATTTCCATTTTACTAAAACACCCGAACTACATAAATTCTGTCACTGAAAAGTTATCACCTGATAAATTTTCAACCGATTTAACAAAACTTATTTATAACCGAATTATTCAGTGTAATAATGAGCATATCGAGGTTGATTTTTCGGTTTTGGGCGATGGATTTTCACCCACTGAAATGGGTTATCTTGTAACACTTCAAAACAGTATTGGCACCTCGGAAAACGTGACGGCGCTATTAGGCGACTGCATTCGCGTTATCACCGAGGAATATGATAAAAAAGCGCAATCAAATTTAAAGGATATGTCTGTTGAAGATTGGGCGCAAATGCTTAAAGAATTGGCAGATAAAAAAAATAAGGGAGAATAAGGGTATGGAAGAAAAAAACACACAAAATTTTGTTACTGAAGCGCAGGAAAATGAGGAAAACGGCGTTATAACCGAATCAACTCTCGATGACATTGATAATGCCCCTGAGGATTTGAACGAACTATTTGCCGAGCCTCCCATTTTAGAACTTGATTTTGAAGCCGAGCCCACCGAAGATGAGCTTAAACTCGAGGAAATGGATGTTGAAAAGATTGACGAGGACCTTACCCTTGACAATATTTCACTTGATGACCCCGTTAAGGTTTATCTCCGCGAAATCGGTCGTGTTCCGCTTCTTTCTTCGGAAGAAGAAATTGAGCTTGCCGTTAAAATTGTCAACGGTGATGAAAAGGCAAAACAGCGCCTTACCGAAGCAAACCTGCGCCTCGTTGTAAGCATTGCTAAAAAATATGTTGGCAGAGGTATGTACTTCCTTGATTTAATTCAAGAGGGTAACGTTGGTCTTATTAAGGCTGTGGATAAGTTTGACCACACCAAAGGCTTTAAGTTTTCAACCTATGCCACCTGGTGGATTAGACAGGCCATCACCCGCGCAATCGCTGACCAGGCAAGAACAATTCGTATTCCTGTTCATATGGTTGAAACCATTAACCGCTTAAAGAAAATTCAAAGTCAGCTTCTCCACGAAAACGGTTACGAGCCCAGCGAAGAGCTTATTGCAGAAAAAATGGATTTGCCTGTTGAGCGTGTTCGCGAAATCATGCGAGTTGCTCAAGAACCCGTTTCTATGGAAACACCTATCGGTCCCGAGGAGGATAGCCGCCTTATGGACTTTATCCGCGATGAGGAGGCCCTTGCTCCCGATGATGCCGCCCTTAAAACCATTACAAACGAAGATATTAACAGCGTTTTAAAAACCCTGACGCCCCGCGAGGAGGCTGTTATTCGCTTGCGCTTCGGCCTTAAAGACGGCCGTTGCCACACTCTTGAAGAGGTTGGCATTGAATTCAATGTTACCAGAGAACGTATCCGCCAGATTGAGGCAAAGGCGCTTCGTAAGCTTCGCCACCCCGTTCGCAGCAACAAATTTAAGGAAAGATAAACTTTTTGGAGGAATATATTAAGTGAAATTTACATATATAACAAAGGGTGTTTGTTCCCGCAGCATTGAAATCGATATTGAAAACGATATTTTAAAAAGCGTTAAATATGTAGGCGGGTGCAACGGTAACCTTCAGGGCATTTCGGCTCTTGTTGAAGGCCTCACCGTTGATGAGGTTATTGAAAAGCTTCAAAACATTCGTTGCGGCTTTAAAAGCACCTCTTGTCCTGCACAGTTAGCCGAAGCGCTAAAACAATATAAAGCAGGTCTTTAATTAAAACTTTTTAAGAAAGGGTGAATCAAAATGGACTTTGACAGCGATATTAAAATCGCGGGAAGCAAACCCTCAGGCGACATAAAAAAGAATAAGTTCACCGAAAACGCTTCTGAAGAAATCGTAAGCCATACCGATTCACTCCGCGCCAAAAAACTCGGTGAAAGAGTGGCAGGTAAGTTTTGCGCCGACAATAATGATTTTTCCATTGCCAACGATGAATTTGATTCTCAAATGGCACTGCAAAGGCGTATCTTACTTTCCTTCACAACATCGGTGGCTTTAGAACAATTTTGCAAAAGCGAAGCGGTTGCTGGCATTGCGCAAAAAAGTTTCATTGATTCCGTTAGCAAGCTTTCGGGAAGGTTTTATGACACCTCATCTGACACAGGCGCCTTCTCTTTTTATTTCTTGGCCTTCAGGCGCGGCGGAGATGTTGAACGCCGTATAGGACAAACCTTTGCAATGCTCTGTTCTCACGATGGCGACCCGATTTATCAAGAACTTGGTGAAGCGCTTTACTGCTGGTTTTCATCAACGGTTGAAAATTTAGTGGAAGAATTTGACCTTAAAAAATAATTAAAACCCCCTTTAATTCATATCTTGAATTGAAGGGAGTTTTTTTTATGCCAACAATTTATTTAAGTCCATCAACACAGGAGTTTAACAGCTATGTGAACGGCGGAACGGAAGAGCAATATATGAACCTTATTGCCGATGCAATGATTCCTTATCTAAATGCAAGCGGTATAAATTATGTCCGTAACACTCCGCAGATGACGGCGGCATCATCCATAGCCGCATCAAACAACGGTAATTACGATTTACATTTAGCGCTTCATTCAAATGCAGTCGGTCCAAACGCTTCGGGCAGTGTTCGGGGGAGTCAGGTTTATTATTATCCCTACAGCCAAAACGGCAAAAGAGCCGCCGAAATTTTTGCAAATAATCTAAAACTAATTTATCCTTTACCGGCACTTGTAACAACAATTCCCACAACCTCCCTTGGAGAGGTAGCAAGAACCAAGGCGCCTGCCATTTTAATTGAATACGCTTTTCACGATAACACAGAGGATGCAAATTGGATTAAAAACAACATAGAAGCCATCGCAGCGAATACCGTGGCTTCGGTGGCTGATTATCTCGGTGTTGAATTTAAAACGCCTTAAAACACCTTTTCAAGCTGTTTTTTAAGCTTTTGAATAATTCTTTTTTCAAGCCTTGAAATGTAGGACTGTGAAATGCCTAAATAATCGGCAACTTGCTTTTGAGTATATTCGTTATAGCCCGAAAGGCCAAAACGCATTTCCATAATTTTTCGTTCCCTGTCGTTAAGGCCTCTGACAAGGGAATTTAAAATTTTTCTTTCATCCTCAAGCTCAATTTCTTTTCCAACCTCATCGGGCTCGCTTCCTAGAATGTCGGAAATAAGCAGTTCGTTGCCATCCCAATCAACGTTTAACGGCTCATCAATTGAAATTTCATTTTTTTGAGATGAGCATTTTCTTAAATACATTAAAATTTCATTTTCAATACAACGGGAAGCATAGGTTGCAAGTTTAATGTTTTTTTCGGGACAAAAGGTATTAACCGCCTTTATAAGCCCGATTGTTCCGATTGAAATTAAATCCTCAATGGTTGCGCCGTTAACCTCAAATTTTCGCGCGATATAAACAACAAGCCTTAAATTGTGGGTTATAAGTTCATTCCTTACATATTCTCGGTGTGTGGTGTATTTAAGCAGTAACTCGGCTTCTTCCGAAGGGGAAAGGGGGGCCGGCAGAGTTTCGGGTCCGTTTATGTAATGAATTTGACCAATTCCAAAAATTTTAGAGGCCAGAAGCCTTAATTTTTCAAAAAATTTCATTATATTTTCTCCTTATCTGCCTCTAAAATTTCAGGACTTATAATTGCTGAATAATCCGATGAATTTATATGCTTTGAAATTGCAACGATGGGGAAGTGGCTTTCATATTTTTCCCCACCGCTTAAAACAACCGCCTTGTCACAGCGAAAGGCATCTAAAACTGCGGTACCGTCAACCGTTTTACAGGGAATTGCGCGGTATCGCTTTTTCATTTTTTCATCTAAAAAAAGGGGGTCGGTAACCGAAAAGATTTTTTTGGCCTTGCTAACGCTTATAAATATAATTTCAGAATCGGAAAATAAATCTCCAACCGAATGACCGGTGTCGATAATTGCATCTGTTTTAACGCTATTGTCTTCACAAAAAATTTCAATTTCACAGTATTTAACAGTGCTGTTTTTTTGAGAATAAATTCTTTTAAAAATCACCAAAGCAACATAAAAAACTGCAGAAAGAACAATTAAGGTAAAGGGAGAAATATTAAAATAAACCACCGAATTGTGAATAACCATTCCATTTGGCTTAAAAATACTCCATAAGGCCAGCATTAAGCCTGCATAGAGAAAACTTATAAGATAAAAAATAACGCTTCTGCGCGTAAATTTTTTAATATTTTCGAATCCAAAGCCTATTAAAACTACCGCCGCGCTACAAACTAATTTAATAACCAGCTCTAAAATAAAATTCAGCTTTGGCAAAAATATGTATAAAGAAAACAATGCGCCCACAAAGGCGGCAAAAACAAATCTATACCATTTTTTATTAACTCTGCACACCTTTGCGGTTAGGGCAACAATGTAGTAATTAACAATCGTATTTAAAAAAATAAGAACATCGGCGTAAACTACCATCAATCTCACTCCGGTAGAATTATAACACCAATGTTCTAAAAATTTTGTCGAATTAAATACTCAAATTCAAATTTAATCACCAAAAGGGAAATCAAATTCAGAATTCGTTGAAGATGTTTTGTCACTTTCGGTAGTATAACTTGAAACGGTTTCGGCCTTAATCAGTTCTCCCGAAACGGTTTTATTATTACCCTTCGCCGTAACCACAGTAAAGGTAACAGTGTCACCGGGTTTTGCACTGTCAATAAAGTTCAAAACATCGGTATCGCTGTCAATTTGTTCGCCGTTTAAATGAGTAATAATATCGCCTTGGCTGAATTTTCCGTAAAACTTGCTGTCGGCAGTTACAGAATCAACATAAAGTCCCGTAACCGAAAATCCGTTAATTTCGGCGGTAACCGAATCAACGGCATAATAAGAAATACCAATTTTAGCGCGATAAGAAACCTCGCCGCTGGAAATTAAAGAATCAACAACCTTTTTTACCTCGGTTGTGGGGATTGCAAAGCCCACGCCCTCATAATCGGTTGTGGCAACTTTAGATGAGGTGATACCCACAACCTGACCGTACATATTAACAAGGGCGCCACCCGAACTTCCCGGATTAATGGCAGCGTTTGTTTGAATGAATTTGGTGGAATAACTGCTTGTAATTGCCAGTCGGCGTTCGGTTAAGGAAACGATTCCCGTTGTAATGCTTGACTCGGTTTGAGCCGTGCTTGGACGACCGACAGCAACAACATTTTCTCCGATAAGAAGTTCTTGCGAATTACCGAAAACGGCGGGGTAGAAGCCCGAAGAATCAATTTTTAAAATTGCCAGGTCACTCCTGTTATCACCCGAAACATATTTAGCATCATATTCTGAACCGTCAAATGTGTAAATTTTAAATTTAGGCGCAGCAATTTCGGCATAAATGTGGTCGTTTGTTATGATGTATCCATCCTCTGAATAAACAACACCGCTTGCCGAAGCCATATCGCCCTTTTCGTTATAAACAACAATTCCCACAACCGATTTATTCACAATGCTGTAAACCTGCGCGGCGCTGTATTCATCGGTGTCATTGGGCTTGGCTTCCAAATCAAGAACAATATCGGAATTGCCCTTAAAGGCCGAATTTTTGCCTAAAAAATAACCGCCAACCGAGCAGGCTGAAATTAAAACTGCAACTGCTAAAATTATAACAAAAGCCTTAAAGCCTTTATCAAGAACCTTTTTTTGTTCCTTAACTGCGGTAGGCAACGTGATTGGAACATCGGTGTTGTTATTATCGCCATCGAAGAATTTCTCGTTTGTGTGCGAGTTATTTGCATTTTCCGAATTCATAGAATCGCTATTTTCAGATTCTTTATCTAAAACCGACTGCTCGGTTTCCTCAATTTCAATGTCGCTAAAAAAATTGTTGTTTTCCATTATAACTCTCCTTGGTTTGTGGAATAAATTTTAGGAATAGCAAGGGTAAACAGCGTGCTTTTGTTTTGAATACTTCTTGCAATTATGTCGCCATTGTGCAGGTTGACAATGGTTTTTGCAAGGTAAAGTCCCAAGCCCGTGCTGTCTTTGCGCGCCGAACGTGACCTGTCGGTTTTGTAAAATCTTTCAAAAATATGCGGCAAATCTTCCGAATTTATACCTTCGCCCGTGTTTTCAACGGAAAAAATCAGCGAGGTATCCTTTTCTTTCAGCGTAAACTTAATGGCGCCGCCAACATTTGTAAACTTGATAGCATTATCAATTAAATTGTAAAACACCTGATAAATCAAATCTTTATCGGCAATAACCTTAATAGGGAGGAGGTCGCCGAGACCGATTATATCAATATTTTTATCATTGATTTGTTTCTCAAAGCCAATAACGATATTACATAAAATATCATAAGCATCAAATTCCGTTGGGTTAATCTTGTTTTCGCCCGATTCAAGTTTCGAAAGGCTGAGCATTGACTGCACAAGGCGGGAAAGACGCTTTACTTCGTTTGAAACAATTTCTAAATAGTAGGATTGCTTTTCTTTTTCAATTGTGCCATCGATAATTCCATCAATAAAACCGCCGATTGTTGTCATTGGCGTTTTCAGTTCGTGGGAAACATTAGCAATGAAGCTTCGCCGCATTCCCTCAAGCTGGGTTAAGGAATCGGTCATTTGGTTAAACGCAGAGGAAAGTTCACCAATTTCATCATCACTCATAATCGGTATGCGCTTTGAAAAATCGCCCTTTGCCATGCCGCGCGCGGCGCTGGACATCATTTTAAGGGGTTTATACCAGCGGTAAATCATTGCGTAGACCGCAAAGAACATAAAGATAATGGGAATGAGTGTGGAAACGAGGAACAGCTGAAAGAAAACCTTAAACAGCGCTTTGAGTGATTTTGCGGTTGAAGCCGCAACAACAGCGCCAAGTACCGTTCCGTCTGGTGCGGTTATAGGTTTACCTACAATATAATAAACCTCTCCAAAAAAACCGCCCAAATTTCCCGTTTGTTTATAACCCTCGTTTAATATTTTGGAGAAAATTTCCTTTGGCACACCAGTCATTGTGTGCTCGCAGTGACCTTCGGTTGCCCAGGTGTTACAGGTGCAAACAATGATTTTGCCTTTTGTATCGGTTACATAAATTTCAACATCGGACACACTGCTTAAAACCTGTGCAACATTGTAAACATTGCGTTCAAAGGAGGGGGAATTGGCATCAGAAACTGCAATTTCTGAAACCGAAATACAGTTATCTTCAAGCAGGCGATATTTATCAACGGCCAGATAATTTGTAACCGCAACGCTTAAAATCAGCAGCATAAAGGTTACCGAAAACAATATTATAAGCGAGGTTGTTAAAAAATATTTTTTAAAAAGTTTTGATTTCATAAATACCTTTTATTTTGTTTCAAATTTATATCCAACGCCCCAAACGGTTTTTAAAGACCATTCGGTTGAGGCGCCCTCCAGCTTTTCTCTGAGTCTTTTAACGTGAACATCAACCGTTCTTGAGTCGCCATAATAATCAAATCCCCAAACCTCATCTAAAAGCTGGTCGCGGGTGTAAACACGGTTTGGGTTGCTGGCAAGGCGGAAAATGAGTTCAAGCTCTTTCGGCGGTGTATCAACCTGAACGCCTTTGACAATAAGTTCATAGTTAGTTAAGTTGATAACAAGATTATCGAAGGTAACCTTTTGTTCTGCCGAAGAATTTTTCTTATCGGTCCTTCGAAGCACTGCTTTAATTCTGGCGATAACCTCTTTGGTGTCAAAGGGCTTTGAAATATAATCATCGGCGCCGAGTTCAAGCCCCAGAATTTTATCAAAGGTTTCTCCCTTTGCTGTGAGCATTATAATCGGAGTTTCCGATTTTTTTCTTATTTCACGGCAAACCTGCCAACCGTCAAGTTTCGGAAGCATAACATCAAGCAAAATTAAATCGGGTGAATGCTTTTCAAAAAGTGAAATGGCCTGCTGACCATCGTTTGCCACAATTGTTGTGTAATTTTCTTTTTTAAGATAGAGGCAAAGCAGTTCACAAATATTTTCATCATCATCAACAACAAGGATTTTTGTGTTATCCATTATAATGTACCTCCAAAATTATTACACCTTAATTTTAAAATAGAAATTCCAAAACTTTATTAATAAAGTGTTAATTATTGAATAATTATAATTTATTTTTCGTGATTTTTCAACTTTTATCATATTTAAAGTCACAATTTCATAACTTGTTATAAAGAATGTCTTAAACGGAGGAAACAAGGCTATGAATAATACAAGCATTTATAAGGATATTGCTTTAAGAACTAAAGGTGATATTTACCTTGGAGTTGTCGGTCCTGTCAGAACGGGAAAATCCACTTTTATCAAGCGTTTTATGAACCAACTTGTTTTGCCGAAAATTGATGCGGAATTTGAAAGGGAACGGGCAACCGATGAACTGCCGCAATCTTCTTCCGGGCGCACAATTATGACAACCGAGCCAAAATTTGTCCCTGAAAATGCTGTGAAAATTAACG